>JAZNNV010000189.1:0-5641 GCA_045580465.1 Faecousia sp. | reverse complement strand
GGCACAAAAAGCGCATTGGCCTTGCAAACAAGGAGACCCTTGTCTGCGCCGGTGAGCTGGTGATGGCGGAAGCAAAACAAAACGGCGTAGAGATCATTCCCGTGGATTCTGAGCATTCTGCCATTTATCAGTGCCTTATGGGCTGCAGTGACCGCTCCCAGGTGAAGCGGCTGATCCTCACCTGCTCCGGAGGCCCCTTTTTCGGAATGAGCCGACAGGATCTGGCGCATGTTACAAAGGCGGATGCCCTGCGCCACCCCAACTGGAAGATGGGTGAAAAAATTACCATTGACTGTGCTACTCTTATGAACAAGGGACTGGAAGTGATCGAGGCGATGCGCCTGTATCACATGCCCTTGGAGCAGGTGGACGTTGTGATCCACCGTCAGAGCATTGTCCACAGCCTTGTGGAGTGCATTGACGGCGCTGTGATGGCGCAGATGGGTGCGCCGGATATGCGCTTGCCCATCCAGCTGGCACTGACCTATCCTGAGCGCACGGTTTGTCCGGTCGATCCGCTGGATCTGACCACCTGCGGAGCGTTGAGCTTCTCCAAGCCCGACCTTGAGGCGTTTCCCTGCCTGCGTCTGGCGATGGAATGTGCCGCCAAGGGCGGCAATAGCTGCGCTGTGATGAACGGCGCGAATGAAGCTGCGGTTGCACTCTATCTGGACGACCGCATCGGTTTTTATGACATTTACGAACTGGTCGCCGGCGCAGTTGCTGCCGTGCCGTTCGTTGAAAATCCCGATCTGGATGCAATTTTGCAGTCTGACCGGGAGGCAAGAGCATATGTTAAGCAAAAAAGCGAGGAAAAATAATGACCATTGTATTTGCGATACTTCTTTTCAGTATTTTGATTTTCGTTCATGAGCTTGGACATTTTCTGGCTGCCAAGGCATCCAAGGTTCAGGTCAATGAATTTTCCATCTTCATGGGTCCTGCCATCTACAAGAAGCAGAAAGGGGAGACCCTTTATTCCATCCGCTGCATCCCCATCGGCGGCTACTGTGCCATGGAGGGCGAGGATCAGGATACCGACAACCCCCGTTCCTTCCAAAAGGCTGCATGGTGGAAACGACTGATCATCCTGCTTGCCGGCTCTGCCATGAATTTCCTTGCAGGCATTCTGATCATGGTGATCGTCTTCCTGCCCGCACAGCAGTTTATCGTTCCAACGGTTGCAGAGGTAGATCCCGGTTCAGCCATTTTCGGTGAAGGCAAGCTGCAGCTGGGTGATACCTTCCTGGAGATCGACGGCGAGAAGGTCTACGTTCAGTCTGACTTTACGACGCTTCTTTCCCTGAAGCCCGGCGATGTCCATGACATCGTTGTGGAGCGCGATGGGGAAAAGGTCTATCTTGAAAACTTCAAGATGGAGAAAAGACCCTTCCTCAACGAGGATGGCGAAGAAGAGCTGCGTTATGGCTTTTCCTTCGGCTTGAAGGAAGCCACCCTCGGTGCGAAGCTCGACTATGCATGGCGCAATGTGCTCAATGCCGGACGTATTGTCCGTTTGAGCTTGCAGATGCTGCTGACCGGCGAGGCGAGTGTCTCTGATATGACAGGACCCGTGGGCATTGTAGGTCAGATGAATGATATGGCGCAGGCATCCGCTACATGGGTGGACGCGCTGCTGAATATGCTGTTCTTCGGCGGCTTTATCGCGATCAACCTTGGCATCATGAACCTGCTGCCCATCCCCGCGCTGGATGGCGGACGTGTGCTGTCGCTGCTGATCACAACTGTGATCGTCAAGATCACCGGCAAGAAGATCGACTCCAAGTACGAAGCCTATATCCACGGTGCGGGCATGGTGCTGCTGCTGATCTTGATGGCACTGATCATGTTCAAGGACATTTTTACCATTTTTAAGGGATGATTTTATGACCAGACAGATCCATGTGGGAAATGTGACCATCGGCGGCGGTGCCCCGGTAGTCATTCAGTCAATGCTTAATACCAAGACCACGGATGTTGCCGCGTCTCTTGCGCAGATCCGTGCCTTGAAGACTGCCGGCTGCCAGATCGCCCGGCTTTCCGTGCAGAACATGGAAGCTGCCCGCGGATTTGCTGAGATCTGCAAGGAAAGTGAGCTGCCGTTGGTGGCTGACATTCACTTTGACTATAAGCTTGCCATCGCTGCCGCAGAGGGCGGCGCGTCCAAGATTCGCATCAACCCCGGCAATATCGGCGGTGAGGATCGGGTGAAGGCGGTCGTAGATGTCTGCAAGGATAAAAAGATCCCCATCCGCATCGGGGTCAACGGGGGAAGCCTTGACAAGCGCTTGCTGGAAAAATACGGACATCCCACAGCAGAAGCATTGGTTGAAAGCGCCTTTGAGCATCTTGCTCTGTTGGAAAAGTACGGTTTTTATGATACCTGCCTTTCCATGAAGTCTTCCACAGTTCCCACCATGGTTGCAGCTGCCCGTTTGTTCAGAAGCAAGTGCGACTATCCGCTGCACATCGGTGTGACAGAGACCGGCCCGGTAAAAATG
The DNA here is from genome assembly GCA_045580465.1 of Faecousia sp. Lineage (GTDB taxonomy): Bacteria > Bacillota > Clostridia > Oscillospirales > Oscillospiraceae > Faecousia. The sequence goes on along the minus strand of JAZNNV010000189.1, from coordinate 3,140 downwards.
GGCATGATCAAGTCTGCCATGGGTATCGGTGCGCTGCTGCTGGACGGCATCGGTGACACCATCCGTGTCAGCCTGACGGATGATCCCGTGCAGGAGGTCTATGCTGCCAAGGACATTCTGAAGGCTGCCGGGCTTCTGAAGGAGGGCGTCAACATCATTTCCTGCCCCACCTGCGGACGGACGGGTATTGACCTGATCGGTCTGGTCAATCAGGTGGATGAAGCATTGAGAGATTGTAAAAAGCCCTTGACAGTTGCGGTCATGGGCTGTGTTGTCAACGGACCCGGCGAGGCGAGGGAAGCTGATATCGGCATCGCCGGCGCGGACGGCTGGGGTGTTATTTTTGAAAAAGGCGTGCAGGTCGATAAGCGTCCTTATGACGAACTGCTGAGCGCATTGTTGGAGAGAATCGAAAGAATGTAAGGAGAACCATGAGCGGGAAAACTTATTTTACAAATATGTTTCCGGACTATATGCCGCCTGAATCGCTTGAACATGCGATGGATCAGGCGGCTATCGTTGCTGCGGATATTGATCCCGCAGCGCGAAAAATTACGTTGGAATTATCCTGTGACCGTTATCTTACACGCAGGAGCATTGATGCCATTGCAGCGGAGATCTGCGCTCAGTATGATCTTGCTGCGTGCGTGTTGATCCCCACGTATCCCGCGGAGCTTCTGCCGCAGCTGCATATTGAAGACCTGCGTGAGCTGTTTGTGCAGGAAAATTCCATTGCCCGTGCATCCATGGCTGGGGCAACCTGCCGCATCGAAGGAGATACTATTACGATCTACCTCCGCGCCAACGGCAAGGCAGAGCTTCTGCAGGCAGTACCTGCAGTACAAAGCGTCTTGAAGCGCCAGTTTGGCACTGCGGTCAATATTGAGATCGAAGCAGGACAAGCCCTTGAGGGACAGGCCCTTTTCGATGCGATGGAAAAGATCCGCTTGGAGTATCTGGCGGAGATCCCAATGCCTGCTGCAGCGGAAACCAAAGAAAGTGCAAAGCCTGCCGCGCCCTCTGCCTTTTACGGAAAGCCTTTTAAGGTCGTTCCCACCCGGATGGAGCGGATCAGCTTGGATATGGGCAGTGTCGTTGTTGAAGGCAAGGTGTTTGCCGTTGATCATAAGGAGCTGAAAAAGAGAAATGCATGGGTCATCAGCTTTGATATGACCGACAATACCGGCTCTGTGCGTGTCAAGCGCTTCCTTGAGAATAAGGAAGCTGCACCGATCCTTGAGAACATCAAGGAAGGCTCAGTTGTCCGTGTGCAGGGCAAAGTTATGATCGACAAATTCGACAATGAGATGGTACTCAGCCCCTATGCCATCATGCCCGGTAATATGGAAAAACGGCAGGATACCGCTCTCGGTGAAAAGCGTGTTGAGCTGCATCTGCATACCACCATGAGCAACATGGACGCGCTGACCGATACGCAGGCTGCTGTTCGTCAGGCTGCTGCTTGGGGTCATCGTGCCATCGCGATCACCGATCACGGCTGTACCCATTCCTTCCCGGATGCGATGCACGCGGTGGAAGGCAAGGGCGCAGCCCTGGTTGCCGGCACAGACCAGCCCATCAAAGTCCTCTACGGCTGCGAAGGCTATTTCATTAACGACGTGGACGGACGTGAGATCGTCCGGGGCGAATACGACATGACCTTTGACGGTGAATATGTCGCCTTCGACCTTGAAACCACCGGCTTGGATCCCGAAGCAGATCGCATCATTGAGATCGGCGCTGTCAGAATGTGCGACGGCAAGGAGCTTAGCCGTTACCAGACCTTCGTCCAGCCCCATCGTGTTTTGGATCGCAAGATCGTTGAATTAACGGGCATTACGGACGAAATGCTTCGGGATGCGCCGGATATTGAGGTCGTACTGCCTGAGTTTCTGGAATTTATCGGCGACCGTCCGCTGGTTGCACATAACGCAAAATTCGACACCGCATTTTTGCAAAATGCATGTAAACGGCTGTCGCTGCCCTATACCTATACATCCATCGATACCCTGTCCCTATCCCAGCAGCTGCTCCCGGATCTGCCGCGGCATAAGCTTGATATCATTGCAAAAACCCTGAAGCTGCCCAGCTTTAACCATCATCGTGCTGCGGATGATGCCAATATCTGCGGTATGATTTTCGCAAAGTTCATTCCCGATCTGCTTCAGTTGGGCATCAAGAGCCTTCAGGGTGTCAATGAGGTGCTGATGAAGCAGCGCTCCAAGGGCGTTATTTTTGCCCGTAATCCCTACCATATTGTTCTGTTCGCGAAAAATCAGACGGGACTTCGGAATCTGTATCACCTGATCTCCAATTCCAATCTGAAGTATTATAAGAAGGCACCCCGGATTCCCAAATCCGAGCTGTTGGAGCATCGGGAGGGTCTGATCATCGGTTCTGCCTGCGAGGCCGGTGAGCTGTTTCAGGCGATTCTGAAGGGCAAAAGCTTTGAAGAACTGAAGCAGATCGCATCCTTTTATGACTATCTTGAAATTCAGCCGCTGTCCAATAACCGCTTCATGATCGCCAAGGGTATGGCAAGTGATGATGAGCAGCTGCGTGAATTTAACCGTACCATTGTGCGGCTTGGTGAAGAGCTGGGCAAGCCGGTGGTTGCCACGGGCGACGTCCACTTCCTCAATCCCGAGGATGAGATATTCCGTCACATCCTGACCCAAAAGTATGAGGATTGTGATCGGGAAAATCCGCTCTATTTCCGCACAACGGACGATATGCTCCGTGAATTTGCGTATCTGGGGGAGGAGAAGGCATACGAGGTGGTCGTTACCAACACGAATCTGATCGCCGACATGTGCGAGACCGTTCGTCCCGTACCCCACAATCTGTTTGCACCTTCTATCGAGAACTCTGTTGAAGACCTGAAAAAGCTGGTCTACGAGAAGTTCCACCGACTCTACGGCGACAATCCGCCGGAGCTGTTTGTCAAGCGCTTGGAAACGGAGCTGCATGACATCATCTCCTGCCATTACGACGTGATCTACATGTCGGCGCAGAAGCTGGTGCAGAACTCGCTGGAAAACGGCTATCTTGTCGGCTCCCGTGGCTCTGTCGGCTCGTCCATCGTTGCCTATATGTCCGGCATTACAGAGGTTAATTCCTTCCCGCCCCACTACCGCTGT
>JAZNNV010000188.1:0-8745 GCA_045580465.1 Faecousia sp. | reverse complement strand
GCCATGGACTGAACGTTAACAGCAGTACCCCAAGAGTAGGGGATGTCGTTCTCGCGGCGGTAGATGTTTGCACGGGGGTTGTCCCAGCTGCGGAAAACAGCCTGAACGGCACCCATCAGCTGCTCCTTGGGGTCGGCGGGGAAGTCGGTGCCGATCTTGGACTTGTACTCAGCCTTGAACTGATTTGCCAGAACCTTCAGATCCTCAGCGGTCAGGTCGACATCCTGAGTGACACCCTTGGACTTCTTCATCTCGTCGATGAGAGCCTCAAAGTACTTCTTGCCAACTTCCATAACGACGTCGGAGTACATCTGGATGAAACGGCGGTAGCAGTCCCATGCCCAGCGGGGATTGCCGGACTTGGCAGCCATAACTTCAACAACATCCTCGTTCAGACCGAGGTTCAGAATGGTGTCCATCATGCCGGGCATAGATGCACGTGCGCCGGAACGGACGGAGACCAGCAGAGGATTCTCCTTGTCACCGAACTTCTTGCCGGTGATCTCTTCCAGCTTGTCAACATATTCCATGATCTGCGCCTGAATATCGGCGTTGATCTGACGACCGTCTTCATAATACTGGGTGCAGGCCTCGGTGGAAATGGTGAAGCCCTGGGGGACAGGAAGACCGATGTTGGTCATTTCGGCCAGATTGGCGCCCTTGCCGCCCAGGAGCTCGCGCATTTTACCGTTGCCTTCGGTAAACAGGTAAACATACTTGTGAGACATTCTTTATACCCCTTTCAATTCTTTCAGACGGTACTTTTCCGCCTGTTGTGTTTTATTCTTAAATCTTTTTTGATTTGCGCATATAGTATAGCATGAAAGGTTGCAAAATGCAAACATTATTTGCAGATTTCTTGCATAATTTTGATGTTTTCTATTTTTCAGCAACAAAATCGGGGATATGCAGCAAAGGCATATCCCCGTTAAGGTTTAATATTCTCTGACTACCGCTTTGACCAGCCCGATGATCTCGGCTTCCGAGCCGTCGATGGGGTCGTAGGCATCGTTTTCCGGCAGGAGCCAGACCTGACCGTTTCGCCTGCGCAGGCGTTTGACGGTAGCCTCGTCACCGATGCGGGCAACCACGATCTGACCGTCGTTTGCGGTCTGCTGAGGGCGGACGACCACCTTGTCACCGCTGAGCATGCCGGCACCCATCATGCTGTCGCCCCGCACCCGCAGGGCAAGGCAGCCGGGTTCGCCGTCCCAGCACATGGTGCCTTCCTGATTTTCCACCGCGAGGATCGGCATGCCCGCCGTAACCACACCCACCACCGGGATCTGACCGGGGCGGACATTGGTGGCGATGGAACGCTTGCGACCCTTTTCGCCCGGCGCGAGGAGCAGACCCTTTTCCTGCAGCGCCTTGATGTGGTAGCTGACCGATGCGGTGGAGTGCAGACCCACAGCCGCGCCGATCTCACGCACGGAGGGCGCATAGCCGTTTTCCTGCACGAAGGAATTTACATATTCCAGTATCTTTTCTGCCTTGTCGCTGGTTCGCGGCATAAGATCCCCTCCTTTGATTTTTGTTATTATAGCACATATGAACGAAAAAGAAAAGATGGTTTTTGAAAAAATTTCGTCCTGCACCGCTGGAACGAAAGCCCCCTCGTCAGAGGGGGCTTTCCTGAAGAAATCAGTATTCATCATTGGTAACATCGAAAATGCCGACGATTTTGTTGCAGTTTTCGCAGAAAAAGGCATTTGAAACGCGGGTTTCATGCAACAAAGTATTTCTTTTTCCAATGTAGCGTGGATTTTTACAGCGTAGCCGCTTCAAGCCTTTGGCTTGAAACTGATCCAACGAAATCCAGTACGGCAAAACGCCATCAATGACCAGACCGCCTTCCTGCATTTCCCTGTTACAAATAGGGCAGTTCATGAAACATCCTCCATGCTGATGTGTTAGTAATCATATTTCGCTGCCAGCTGCGCCGGGGGCATCTGCAGCAGGCTCCAAAGGGGCAGAAGTGCCACCAAAATGTGATAGGCAAGCACCGCGCCGTAGACACCAAGTGCCGCCTGCCACGGCAGGAGCAGCTGCACCTGCAGCGAGTCGATCCGGCTGAGTACATTGATCACAAGCCATGCAAGCCCCGCCGCCGGAAGGGCGGTGGACAGAGAGGACAGCACAGCCTCCTGGGCGAAGATCATCGCAAGCTTGCGCTTCGGGATGCCCAGCAGACGGTAGACCGCCATCATGCCGATGCGCTGCTGCGCCTGAGACCGGCACAGCAGGTACAGCATCACCATGCAAATGAGCATCACCGTCACCGTGACCACACGGCGGGCATCCACCTTTAATCGGGAAGCCTCGGTATAGGCGTTGTAGGCATCGGTGTATTCGTCGATCACATCCACCACGATCTTGCCCTGCAGCGGCTGCTTCAGCTGCTCCAGAAGCTCCTTGGTTGCTTCCTTGTCCTCGCAGTACAGATAGTAGTGGGAGCCGCACTGGCTCATCAGATAGCGCTGCGCTTCTGCGTCGCTGACGATGATCGCTGCCTTGTCGGTGCCTTGTATCGTTTGGACGATCTTCCAGCTGAAGCCGGGTCTGTAGTACAGCTGCTCTCCCGCCAGATGGAGATACGCCGATCCGGCAACATAGGCATTGACGATGCATTCCTGATCGGAAAGGGTCAGGTCATCATAGACGCCGGGATTTCCTGCTTTGAACTCGGAAAGTCCCATCACCGAGTACATACCCGTACCCATACGAATGAGGTCGGTCTGCATCAGATATACGGCAGGCTCTGTGCTGTCGCTGATGCCGACAACGGTCAGCGTGGTGTTTCCCCGTTCGAAGGTCAGCTCTTTGCCAAGGAAAAACGCAATGTCCGACACGGCATTTTTGATGATACTCTCATCTGCCAGAAGCTTTTCCAGCACCCACGTGTCCACGACTGCTTCGCCAGCTGCCTGCGGCATACGACCGAGGATCAGATCTTTTTCATCCAGACGGGTGAGGGGAACATAGCTGAATTCGGTCAGATATTCCTGTATGTTTTCCATCTGGGCGAAGATCTGCATACTGAAGCCGATGGCGGTGGCGGGTGAGGGGATGAAGTCGAGGGATGCATCCGCTGCTGCCAGCTTTTGGTTGAATTCGTTATAGTAGTCTTCCAGCACAATGGTTGTGGTGCCGATATTGCCACGCTTCATTCGGATCTCCAGAACGTGGGATTCGGTGGTGACAAAATCCCGGGGATTGACCGATGCGACGGTGATGTAATCCGCCGCTGTCCAGACGGTCAAAAGGGTCAGCAGGATCAAAAACAGCCGCATTCCCACCCGTTTCGCGCCGCCGCCCTTGGCAAGAAAGCCTGCCTCGCGCAGCATCATGCCGAAGCCGATGCCCCGTCCCGCGCGGGCTTGTGCCGCGGGGGCGCGGTCAGTGACCGCACGATGTTCACTTTGGTCAACAGCATCGAGGGTGATGGTAGGACGCTTGCCCTCCCGCAGGATCGGCACCTGACCGGCTGCGCCGCAGCTGATGGCGCGATTGTCCGAGAGCTTGATGAGGATGCGGTCCTTCAGCGCAACGACGGTCACATCTACCGGCGCAGCACCCTCCTCCTGCAGTACCCGCAGGCTGACCTGATCCGCTTCAAAGCGGCGCTCGTCATAATCGCCTGCGTACACTTCCTTTTCAGCGCTCATGCTGATGCCGTCGCGCTGCCATTCCTCACGATCCTCACTGACCACGCCGCCGTCCAGACGGATGATGCGGTCGGCAAAGAAATTGGCGATGCGCTCTTCATGAGTGACCATCACCACAAGGCTCTGCCGGGAAATTTTACGCAGAAGGGTGCAGATATTCATGGTGTTGGCTTCGTCCAGATTGCCGGTGGGTTCATCGGCGAAGATGACCCGGGGCTGACGTGCCAGCGCCCGTGCGATGGCGATGCGCTGCTGCTGACCGCCGGAAAGCTCGCCCACCTTGCGGCGGATGTAGCGGCTCATGTCCACGGCTTCCAGCGCCTGACGGATCCGCTGCAGCTTTTCCCGGTGGGACAGCTTCAGACTGTGCAAGCCCAGATAGATATTGTAGGCAACACTATGCTCGGCGAGCAGATAATAATTTTGGAAAATGTAGCCGAAATTGCGGTTGCGCTCGGCTTCGTAGGCGCGCTTGCCGTAACGGCTGACGGATACGTTTTCCGTTTCAATGCTGCCGCTGTCGAAGCGGTCCAGACCGCCGATGGCATTGAGAAGGCTGGTTTTGCCGCAGCCGGAGGGTCCGAGGATGCACACAAATCCCGTTTCGGGAAGCTGGAAGGTCACGTCCTTGAGGACATGGTTGGCATTGCGGCGGTGGCGGTCGTAGGTCTTGTTGAGTTTTTCAATCTTGATCATGCTTCTGCCTCCCCCTCATCCAGCTTCAGGTCATCACGGCGCACGAACATGGGATAGACCCGCTTGCGCAGGGCACGGGCAACCCACAACGATGCGATCAGTGCCGCTGCAAGATGCACCAGCGACAGCACACCCATCAGGTGCGGCGGCAGATAGCGGATGATGCTGACGATCCGTTCAATGCCCAAGTGGTAGCAGTACCAAAGTCCTGCAAAGCCCACCGCCTGCCCCATTGCCGTGAAGGCAAGGACCTGCCACAGCACAGACCGCTGCGCCGATGCGCAGGTCAGACCGATGTTGGCAAGCAGGCGATAATTTTCCGTTTCGCTGCCAAAGAGGGCGCGCAGCACCAGCATTTGCAGCGCCAGCACCACCAGCAGGACAGCACCGCAGATGACCAGCGTGCGGGTACGTTCCGCAACCAGCGAGTCGATCCGGGTGGTCGAACCCATGCGGTAGGGAGAAAGGGCAGCATAGCCGCTGCGCTGGATCGTCTCCAGCACCCGGTCGGTGTAGGCATAGTTGGAAATGGTCAGGCTGACCTGCATTCCCAAACCGCTGTCTGAGAACATCTCATCGAATTTTTCACGGGAGACCTGCACCAGCTTGGGGCAGGAGATGGTGTGAAGACCCTGCAAGGTAACCGGCTCTTTGCCAAAGACGACGGTGCTACCGATGTCCTTGGGGTCGTAAAGACCTGCCATAAAACGCATTTCGTTGCCTTTCAGCTCGTCATCCGGCATGCACATCCAGCCGCCGGACATGGCGACCTGACGGAACATCTGTCCCACCTCGCTGTGCAGATACACACCCTCGCCGTAGTTGGTGACACCCACCACGGTGACCTCCACGGGGATGTAGTAGCTGATAGACCAGTGCTTTCTGTCCTGCAGATAGACGGTGAAGGTCTCGCCGATGCGGCTTTCGTCGCCCACAATGACGGCTTCATGGAGATTTTCGGGGGCACGTCCGGCGGTGAGAAACTTGCCATGTGCCATCAGAGGAACAGTTTTGGCAAAATGGGTGTAATCCAAAAATTCCGCCGTTTCCCGCTGCTCATAAATGGGGTCAACGGCGGAGCCGACGTTGACGAGATGATAGCTTGCCCGGTAATGCTCGCCCTTGATGTAATAGCAGTTGACATCGGCAATGTAGCCGCTGCACTCCAGACTTTCCACATAGGAAAAATCAAGGAGCTTTTCATAGTCCTCGGGGGTCATATTCTTGCCGTCTGAGCGCTGCACGACGATGCGCGTCGGCTCGCCGTTTCGGAAGGCGGAGTTGTCATAATGGCGGGTGTTGGTATCGTCGAGGGCGACGATAAATGTGCCAAGGAAGGCAAATACCGCAAAGGCGGTCAGTGCCAGCAGCGTCAGCACAACGCTGCACCACACGGGGCGACCCGTCAGCTGCAGCCGCGCCGCATACAGGCTCAATGCCTGCTTCTTTTTCGGTGCAGGAGCGGGCTGCTCCGCCGGCTCTGCCGCGGGGCGAAGGGTCGCATCCATGATGATGCGACCGTCCTGCAGGCTGATGCGGCGGGTCACATAGTCCTCCGCTTCGGAAAAATCGTGGGTGATCAGCAGCACAAGGCGATCCTTTGCCGCTTCGGCGAGCAGGGAGATGACCTTGGCGCTGTTTTCGGGGTCAAGGTTGCCGGTAGGCTCGTCGGCGATGAGAATGGGTGCCGGCTTTGCCAGCGCACGGGCGATGGAAAGGCGCTGCTTCTGTCCGCTGGACAGCTTCGCCGCACGGCGACTGCGCAGCTCCCACAGCTCCACCTTTTCGAGGATCTTCTTCGCTTCCCGGCGGGCATCCTGCTTCTCCATGCCGGAGAGCCGCAGGGCGCTGATCACATTTTCAAGCACCGTGCAGCTGAGCAAAATGCCGTAATTCTGGGAGATGAAGCTGATGTTGTCCCGGCGGTAATGCTCCCAGTCACGCCCGTCAAAATGGGAGGTGGGGCGACCGGCGAAATACAGCTCGCCGCTTTCGTACTGCAAAATGCCGCCGACCACATGGGCAAGGGTGGACTTGCCGCTGCCGCTTTCGCCGGTGATCGCCACAAACTCGCCCCGGGAGAAGGACAGCGAGATGTTATTCAGACCAACGACCACATTGGTGGCGGAGGTATAAAATTTACTCAGACCCTCAAGGGTCAAAACTGGCTTGGACATAGGACACCTCAAACAGGGAAATTTGGTATATTGTAGCATATTTTCAGCATGCTTACAAGTGCGGAGAGGAAACTTTACAGATCCGCGGCATATGTTGTTGGGAAGGGGTGAAAGTATGGAATATTTCGATCCGCGGGAGCAGGTAAAGATCTGGCAGCGGGTACATCAGACACAGCCGAATGTGATAGAGAATTTGCAGCCTATGGTGGCGATCATGCAGGAAAACGCAGCGGTATACAGCCATCTTGCCCGGCAGCTGCAGGGCAGAGGAAGAGAACTTGCAATGCATTTGCATGAGCAGCAGCTGGCGGCTGTACGCTGCCTGAAGGGGGTTCACCGTCTGGTGGCAGGAAGTGTGCTGCAGGTGGGCAGCAGCGGGGCGACGATGGAATCTTCAGAGGCGGCACTGCGCAAAGCCTACGGTCAGACACTCAAGACGGTCACCTTCTGCGAAAGCCGCAGCGCTGACCGGGAATACGGCGCGGTTTTTGAAGCCCTTGGGGTGCGTCAGCGGGAGCAATGCAGGCTGCTGGCGGAGCTGATGGGACTGCTGCAGGTTTGAAAAGCGCCCTCCCGAGGCATACTGACCCGGGAGGGATGAGCGGATGCGATATTGGAAAAAGGCTGTACTTTTCTATCTGGGAGGCATGGCGTATATGCTCTTGGAATTTGCGTGGCGGGGCAGAAGCGACGGCAGCATGTTTTTACTGGGCGGCGCGTGCTTTTTGCTGGTAGGCGGCAAGGTGGCAGCGTGGGTACGACTGCCGCTGGCGCTGCGGCTGATCGCCGGTGCGGCGGTGATCACAGCGCTGGAGCTGGCAACGGGACTTCTTGTAAACCGAAATTATGCTGTTTGGGATTACCGAAGGATGCCCTTTCAATTTATGGGGCAGATCTGCCTGAGCTATTCGCTGCTGTGGATTCCTGTCAGCTTCGGCGCGATGCTCCTGCACGACCGGGTGAGCCGCCTGCTTGATTCTGTAAAATGAGATGCAAGTAATGAAAAGGCCCCCTTGTGTAAAGGGGGCTGGCAAAAATCTTTGATTTTTGACTGGGGGATTGTCTTTTATCCGCGTATGACAATCCCTCCGTCTGCCCTATGGGCAGCCACCTCCCTTTGCACAAGGGAGGCTTAAAAGCCGCCCCTCGGGGCGGCTTTTGTTATGCAAGGGAGGCTATTTTTATTTCTTTTCGCCCAGAAGCTCGTCCATGGTGTAAAGACCGGCGGTCTTGCCCTCCATGAAGCGGGCGGCATCCACCGCGCCGTCTGCCAGCATCTGGCGGCTGCCTGCCTCGTGGCGCAGGGTCAGGGTTTGACTGGCGGTGCAGATGTGAACCTCGTGGATACCCACCACGTTGCCCATGCGAAGGGACGCAATGCCGATCTCATTGGGCTTGCGCTTGCCTTCGCCGGCACGTCCGCAATACTCAACCGCATCGGGGCGCACCTGACGCAGTGCGTTGAAGATCATGTGGGCGGTACCGCTGGGAGCATCCACCTTGCGGTTGTGGTGGACCTCGACGATCTCAATGTCCGCCGTGGGGAACAATGCCGCTGCCTGCTGGGCAAGACGGCACAGCACGGCGATGCCGAGACTCATATTGCCGGAGTAGAAGACGGGCAGGGTCTTGGCTGCCTCGTAGATCAGCTCTTTTTCCTCGGGGGTGTGACCGGTGGTGCCGACCACGATGGCGCAGCTGTGCTTTTTTGCGTAGGCAACAACATCCCCGATGGCGCTGTGGTGGGAGAAGTCGATCAGCATATCGCCGCCCACATCGCCCAGCTCCTCAAAGGTTCTGCAGATGCCGTTCTCGCCGTCGATGCTGACGCGTCCGACCACCTCGCAGCCCAGAATTTCGTCGATCAGTTTGCCCATGGCGCCGTTTGCGCCGCAGAGAATTGCTTTCATACGGTTACACCTAACTTTCTCATTTCTTCATACAGCTTGCTGCGGAAGGGCTCTTCCATGGGTGTCAGAGGCAGACGCAGATTTTCAACGCCGTAGCCCATTGCGGACACCGCAGCCTTTGCCGGGATCGGATTGACCTGACTGAACAGCGCGTTAATGAGCGGCAGCATCTGCAGCTGCAGCGCAGCGGCTTTTTCGTAGTTGCCTGCCTTGGCGGCATCGGTCATGGCGACAGCCTCCTTGGGGGCCACGTTACTCAGCACGCTGATGGTGCCGGCACCGCCCATGGCCATC
>JAZNNV010000187.1:0-9027 GCA_045580465.1 Faecousia sp. | reverse complement strand
CTAAAACCGTATCCTGATTACTTATATTTGCTTGTCTTATTGCATCTTTTATTAGCACTTTATCAATAGTAAAGTGCTGACCCGTAAAACGAACGGGCAATTTCTTTTTTGTCATTAGTAACTTCTTACAGGTGAATACTTGAATTCAAAGTGTTCCTTTCTGAATTTTCCTAACCTGAATAATTCATAGTCTCCACAAAAAAGAGAACGCCCTTCTTGTATATTTGCAAGAAAAGCATTAACTTTAAGGTGTTAAAAATAAACTTAATACCGGCGTTCTCATGTGCAAAGATACAACAAATAACGGAGTCAGTCAAGAGAAAAATCTTTTTTCTTTTCAAGACGTGCTTCCTGACAGGAAAATTCAGGTCGATTTCAATGCCCCGGACATCTCGTCCAATGGAGGACTGGTGCTTGTCGGTCTAATGAAAGACAGCATAGCGCGAAAGATAGCGCGCCTAATTCCGGATTATCGAAATCAACTTTTCGTACAGCATTCCTACGAAGAGATGGTCTGCCAGCGTGTCGGACAGATAATGTGCGGCTACGAGGATGCCAACGACTGCGACCGCCTGCGCCACGACAGTGCCCTTAAGATGAGCGTGGGCCGCAAGGCATCGGATCCCGGCCTGTGCTCACAACCGACGATGACACGGCTTGAGAATCATATTGACAAAAGGACCTTATGGAAAATAGCAGAACTGTTTGTCAAGGACTACATCTCATCCTTCGACAAAGCTCCGCGTAAGATTATTCTTGACGTTGACGATACAAATGCCAACACATACGGGGCGCAGCAGCTGTCGCTGTTCAATGATTACTATGACGAATACTGCTACATGCCGATGGTTATTTTCGACGGTATGAACGGCAAGCTGATACTTCCTCTACTGAGACCGGGACGACGCAACAAGTCGCTGAACATCTTCGGTATACTGCGCAGAGTCATTGAATACATCCATAAGGAATGGCCTCACACAATAATAGAACTCCGCGGGGACAGTCATTTCTGCAGCCATGAGTTTATGGACTGGGTCAAGACACATCTTTATGTGAGATTTATCACAGGGCTGTCGGGCAATCCTGCGCTTATGAAGAAAATCGACAAGCAATTGCGCCGTGCCAAGGGGGATTTCGAACTTCACCATGAGGATGTACGCCGTTACTACAGCTTTGAGTACAAAGCCAAATCATGGAAATACAGACAGAGGGTGATTGCAAAAATCGAAGTCTCCGACAAGGGTGTAAACGTCCGCTTCATAGTCACAAGCAACCGTAACAACAAGCCCGAGACAGTATATCGACGTTACTGTAAGCGCGGCACAATGGAGCTATGGATAAAAGACCTGAAGTATTTTCGAGCCGACAGGATGTCGTGCAGTTCTTTCAGAGCCAATATGTTCCGGCTGTTTCTATATGGCGCGGCATATGTGACCGCATACCGTCTCAGGTCGAAGGCTTTCTCCAATACAGAGGTCGGCGCCTTCACGATGGACAGCTTCATGAAGCGGATTATGCTGAGTGCCGTCTTCATAGTCGAAAAAAAGACTTTTATAAGGTTCAGCTTTTCCCCACACCATCGACACCTTGAAGCTTTGTCGCAAGCCTTGACGAGACTCTCTGCCTGACAAGTGGAATAATCTGAAATCAACCTGAGTCCGATTCTGTAATCGGACTTATAAGTCATATCCGCTCCATAAAAATGGACGTGATAATCAGACCTGAGCATGCCGAAATCAAGGCTTCGGACAGGATTATAACTCTACATCAAGCGGTCATTCGATGATAGACATTAGTTGGAGGCTTCAGATTGTCCCCATATCTGTTTTGATAACCTGAAATGAATCCACTATGAATAATGTAGGCTAAATACTTTCTTCATAATTTCGCTATACTTTTTATGGTTAATAACTATGTTTTGTATTGCTCTCACAACACTTACAACTTGAAGTGTTATTTGGAAACCGATAGGCAAAAATGGCTCAACGATGTCAATTAACGAGAAAATCCTACGATAATCTATCAAGTGATAGAGCAAAAGACGTGCCAAGTTAAATATGGCACGTCTTTTGCCAGTTTTGTCAGTCCTTTTATGGGATATACAACAGCGCAAACTCCGCCTTTCTCCGTTTGAGCAGCATGGCGTGGCGTTTTCCTTTGTAGTTGCAGAAGGCTATATACTCACGGTAGATGTTCCTGTCACCAGCTTCCAGCTTCTTGATTAAGGTGCTTTTGGGGATTGTTTTGCTGCCTAACAGCTTCGCCGGTCCCACATTGTAAGCTAACGTGCCAAGCAAAATCGAATCAACCCCGAATTTACGGAACATGGCGACAAATTTGCGCAGGTCTTTCCGCAAAAGTTCATCCGCATCCCGTTTTGTCATGGTTCGTGCCGAATACTTCTCGTTTGGCAAAAGTTTGTGACCCCAACCGACGTATGGGTAGTGTTTTTCTGAGTGCCAGCCTTCAAAGTAGCGGCAGCATAAAAAAGCACGTTCCATAAGCGGCAGTCGGTAGATTGCCGCCTGCCCGTCCGTTCCCTCTTGGCGGCTGATCTGCGCGGACACAGAACAGACCGTCAGAAGTGAACAGAGCATTGTCATGAATACACGCATCATTTCAACAAGGGGCTGAAGTTGCCGATGGGAACGATGGTAAGATCGTCGTCCTTTACATTCCTGTTGTTGAAGTCAAATTCCAGTTCGTAGGAGTTGCTAAAGTTATCCTCCACCACCACGATGAAATTATGCGCCTCATCACCCGCCGCCGTGTAGTACAGGCGGAATTTTTCGTTCTCCAGCAGGTAGCGGTCGTTAGGCAGGAAGGTGATGCCGTTATCCATTTTGAGCGAGCCTTCCCCCTCGAACTGGAAATAGCGGATGGTATAGAGCGTACCCGAAAAGTCGCCCTCCTTTTTCAGTTCACAGCGGATTTCCACTGTCTGCCCCTTTACTACCTTGTTCGGCACGGGCATGACCTCCACCGTGAAGGGATAGGACTGCTGGATGTCCATGTCATCGTCACATGACACGAGGGTGAATGACATGGCGGCTATCAGGCATAACGCCACTGCCTTGAATATTGATGTTCTCTTGTTTCTGTTGTTCAGTATGTTCATTGTTCTTCGATTTTTAGATGGTTGTTTTTCTGTTTTTTCGTTGTCAGTTGCAGGTACTCGTTCAAGTCCTTGCAACCGTCATAGAGGGAGGAACGGTCGGTGACACGTTCCCCGTATCGCATGGTAAGTGCGGCAAGCGTCCGCCGTCCGGCTTCGTCACGGTCGAGGAAGCAGCCGATGCGCCCGTATCCGTCCAGCAATCCCGCCGCCTTCTCCACGTTGGCGACTGAGTTCAGCACAAGACAGTCAGCGTTACCGGTTACACCAAGCGTCACGGCAGAGAGAAAGTCCATGAAGCCCTCGAACACGAGGCACTCGTCAGCCGGGATGTCATTCGCCTTTACCAGTGATACAGACTTCGGAGGTATGCAACCCTTGAAATATCGGCTTCTGACTTCATAGCCACCTGCCATGTTCGGAAAGCCAACGGCAAAATACCGTTTTCCACGCACACCGTAGTTCAAGCGGCAGCAGTGACGGGATGCGATGGCGTAAGGGATGCCCCGTTCCTCTAAATACTCCGTCAGCAGTGAGCGGAGCAGCGGAGCGACCTCCACATCCTCAAAAACGGATTCGGTCGGCTTCGAGAGATAGACGGGCTTTTCCCATCCGGCAACCGTCATATTGGCGGCTTCCGCTATGAACTTCGCTTGCTTCATGAAGTCATCGCTTTGCAGAAACTCCCCGGCAAGCGTGAAGATGTCGCCGCCCTTGCCCAAACCGAAGTCGTACCAGAGCTGTTTCGCCACGTTCACACGGAAAGAGGATGTGCGCTCGCCCCTGTACGGGGCAAGATACCACAGCTCGTTACCGCTCCTTCTGACAGGCTCATGCCCCAGCCGTGCGAGAAAATCCGCAAGCGGCATCCTTCTGACAGCATCTATTTCCGTCCTTTCCATGCCCGTGTCAGTTGATGATGAACTTGATACCGACCCCGAACTGCGTGTGGAACTTCCGTGTGTCGCCACCCCAAAGGCAACGCTCCCGCAGGTTGGCAAGCAGGGCGATACGGTCTGCCACGTAACACTCCACATCGAGCGTCAGCGCACCGCCGTAGATGAAGGCGTCCCGGTCGTGCAGCGTGGAGCCGTCATGCAGCACCTTCTTCCCCCAATTTACCGCCTCATATCCGGCGAGAGCCGAAGCCCCGGCATAGACGAAAACAATCTTTCGGGCGTCCGACAGTATCTTGAAGTAATAGCCGCCCTCCGCCGTGAACTGCGCCACGGGTATCTTGGTGTCCTTGTAGGGATTGTTCTTCAACAGGTATTCGCCACCGAACACCCACTTGTTCCCCTTCTTCGTGTAGGTGGAGAGAGCCGCCCCGAAGCTGTACCCGCCGTCCTTGCCGCCGAGATTGAAGCCGTCCGCCATGTCCGCCCTCACCTCGATGCCCTGCATCTTCGGCAGACACCGCTGGGCGTGCGCCTGCCCTGTAAAAAGGGCAAGCGACGCGATGATTATTGCGATGTACTTTCTCATGGTCAGCGTACTTGAAGTTCGTTGATGGTACCCGCGCGTACCAAATCCTCGTTCTCAATCACGAAGGACTGGTGACGGCCGCCGTTCTTCTCGTTCAATTCCACCACGAGGCACTTGTCATCGGGGATGGTGAACTTCGCCATCGTGAAGACCGTGCGCTCGCTCTTTTTGCCCGGCACGAGGGTGGCGTAGTTCTGCGCGCGGAGCGGCAGAATAATCTGCTCCTGCACGGCAGTACGCTTCGCAACCTTCTTGTCCACGATTTTCCAAGTGATGTAGTCCACATCGAAAGGCACGTTGCTCTGGTTCTTTATCTCCGTGTGGAAATAAAGCAAGCCGTTGTGCGTGTAGATGCCTTTCAACAGGTATTGGATGCCGAAACGCTTGCAGCCGATATGCTTCACCTCGCGCTTGTTCTGTTTGTGGATGGACTTCATGATAAGGCGCACCAGCATCGGGCTTTCGCTGCCCAGCTCTTTCAGATAGATTTCCTGCGCGTTGTTCGGGCGGTTCACCGTGCTGCCGTCATGGATGAAGTCGCACATCTCCACGTTGAGCAACAGCGGTTCGGCGGCGTACTTCACGTTGAAGGTGTAGAAACTGCCGTCCTCCGTGATGACGGACATATTCGTTTCGTTGGGAAAATTCCTTACGGTAGCCTTCACACGGATGATGTTCTCCGCTCCGTCGGCTTTCCCGGCAATCAGGTCGGGCGAGCCTAAATCGACATAGCGCACCTCCGCCGGAAAAATGACGTGGACGGTCTTGTCGTAGGTCACTTCCAGACCGTGCGGCGGTATCATGCGGTCGAAGGTCAGCTTGCGTGACAGCCCGTGATATAGGTCGCCGTCCGCCTCCTTCTGCGGATAGACCTCCTTCGTCAAGGTCGGTTGTTCACTTCCGTTGGTCGTTTCAACGGTTACATTCTCCTGCGCGTTGGCAGTTATGATGCCCATAGCGAGGGCAAACATGATGATTACTTTTCTCATTACTTTTGGATTTTAGTGGTAATTTTTATTGTTTTCAATATTTTTCTTGGTAAAGCATGACCCTGTACCCGGCTTTCAGATGCACCTTGACGGTTCGCATCTTTTTGGCGATGTACTGGCTCGTGCCTTGTATCAGCCCCTTGCCCAAGTCGGAGGCGAGCTGCGCCCCGGCATTGGTGGAGATGTTGATGCTGCTTCCCAGCGAGCCGCCCATGTTGGCGGCGACCTCCCGGACGGCGTTCATCTCCATCGAGTTCGGGATGAAGATGCCGGGCTGTCCGTCCGTGTCATAGACCGCAAGCTCCACGGGGATAATCGTGCCGTCGTATTCCAGCGAGGTAATCTCGATGTCGAGCCGCTCACCCTGTATCTTGCCCGTGCCGACCACCACCGCACCCCGGGGTATTGTCCTGCCTGCCACCGCCATAGGCTCCAGCAGGCGCAGCCTTACCGTCTGCCCGTCCGTCACGCTCTGCGCCCCATGCACGCACGCCGGTATGGTGTTCCTGTCCAATACCTCCGCCGTGCCGACAGCCGTGTTGAAACCCCGGTTGCGTTCCTGCGATAAGGCGGCGACAAACTCCGCGTTACTCATAGGCTGTGAGAGTGAAGAAACTACTTGATGCTCCACCTGTCTGATAGGCATTGCCTTGTTCTTCTTCCCTTTCTGCACGGTAGTTGGCTCTGCCCTCTGTTCCGCCGATGGCTGTCCTCCGTTCTGACCGCCCATGTACTTTGCCGCCAGCTCGTAGGACTTCTCCATAAGAGCCACCTGCTCGTCCATAGAGGAAGCCTTGCCCCTCTCGCTTTCCAGTTCCGACTCCAGCGATGCGATGCGCTCCAACAATTCGTCCATCTCCGCATTGTCGTTTTTCGGCTGGTCGTAGAAGTTTCCGAGCGTGGCGTTCAGGTCACGGTAGGCGGCTGCGGAGGACTGGATGGTCTGCGGCGTGGCTGGCTTTGCCCTTTCTTCCTTGCCGCCCGGATTGGCGAGGTCGAAGTCCACTCCGTTCTCCGTTCCCGCTATCTCGCGGTCGAACATGTCGCCCAGCTGCCCGATGGCACGGTTGCGGCTCTCCTGACGCTCTTCCATCTCCCCATGCTCGTAGGCTTTCAGCTTGTCGCCGATAATCTGCCGGTTCGCCTTGTCAGCGTCGGGCATCTCGGTGTTGTATCCGTCCGTTCCCGGCGGTTGCTCCTTGCCGGAGGACGGGGCGAATATCAGCCACATCGCCCCGATGAACACCAACACCATAGCGGGCAGCACGATCATCTTCTGCCGTTTCAGCCGTTGCGCCTCTGTCAGCGGTTCGCGCTCCTTTTTCGGTTTCCCCGTTTCGGGAGCAGCTTTGTTCTCTTTCGTCGGTTCATTCTTTGTCTGTTCCATATAAATAAGGTGTTAAGTGATTGCCTGTTTCCGCCGGGGTCGGCAGTTCCACCCGTCCGGCGTGTCCCGTTTCCATATGTGAGCCGTCGTTCCTGCCGATGTCATAGACGGCTCTGCCGAAGGTGTAAAGGGCAAGCACCGCGAAGGCGGCGAACATCCCCAGCACGATGCGGCGGCGTGTTTCCGGCGGCAAGCCGTCCAGATACCCTTTGAGACTTGCCGCCAAGCGTTTCCGTTTGTCGTGGAGTTTCCAATACATGCCCCACATTGATTTTCTGATACTTTTCATGTCCTGTTACCGTTTGATAGTCTGTAAATCCTTGTTCTCAATGATGGTGAAACCCTCGATGGTAAAACCGTTCGGGTTGTCATCCGACCGCGATGCGTTCAGCAGGCGGCAGGTGGTCACGAGGCTGCGCTCGGTGACGTTGCTCTGCCGGATGATTTTCTGTGTGGCGTAGGTCACGGCACGGTAGGGATAGGCGTTGAAGTCGCACACCACGCTGTCCACCTTCAGCACTTGGTTGATGTTCCCGGCGATGATGCGGTTGTAGTACCCCTTCTCCGCGAAGTCCGAATAATAGTGGTACACGCTCTTGTCCGCCAGCAGCAAGGCACGTTTCACGTTGTGTTCAATCGCGCTTTTTTCAGGTGATAGCGTGAAGAACATCTCGTGGAAACGGCGCACATGTTCCCGTGCCTCCGCCGGGCGGTTCTGCGACAAATCCTGAGACAAGGCGAGCATCAGGCTCTTGCCGTTGTCCAGCACATAGATTTTCTCCCGTTGCTTCTCTGCGAAACGGTAGGAGTTCCACACGCTCCACACCGTCACCACGGCGCACAGCGAGAGGAAGACGATACCGAACAGGCGTATCTGCCTGAACGACGATTCGATGTTTCTAAGTGATTTGAATTCCATTTATATTTTCCAATTTATGATTGCACATTGATTATTTCAGCAATTTGCCGACACGTCCGACTGCGTTTCCTGCGGCTGCACCCGCCACGCTGCCCGCCATGCTTCCGGCTCGTCCCGCCATCTGGTTCACGTTGCGACCGTAACCGCCCATGCCTCCGGCTTGGATAATCCAGCCCGCAACGGTGGGAATGGTAAAGTAGCCGATGATGCCGATGCAGAGGAATACGATATACACCCCGTCGCTCGAATCCAGCGAGAAGTTCGGGTCTGCCTGCATCCGCTCGATGTCGTTTTGCAGCATCAGAACCTGTATCTTCGCCAGTATGGTGCTGAACATGTCCGATACCGGTAGCCACAGATAGACCTGTATATAGCGGCATATCCACTGCGTGAGCGTGTTTTGGAAACCGTCCCATACCGACAGGGCGAAGGCTATCGGACCGAGAATCGCCAGCACCACGAGAAAGAAGGTGCGGACGGTGTCTATCACGAGGGCGGCGGCTTGGAACAGCAGTTCGAGTATCTCGCGGAAGAAGTCGCGGATGCTCTTCTTCATGTTGTACATTCCCCGGTCGATATACATTCCCGCCATCGTCACCATGTCGGAGGGCGACCAGCCGAGTTCCTCCAGTTGCTTGTCAAATTCCTCGTTGGACACGAGGTAGGCGGTTTCGGGGTTGCGTACCATCGCCTCGTATTCCAGTTTGTCCTTCTGCTCCCGGTATCGGTTCATGTCCTGCGTTTCCGCCTCCAGCATCTTTGCCGTGCCCTGTACGACGGGTGAGAGGATGCTGTTTATCGTGCCCAGCACCACAGTCGGGAAGAACATGATGCACAGACCGATGGCAAAAGGACGGAGCATCGGGAATACGTCTATCGGTTCAGCTCTCGCCAGCGACTGCCATACCCGGTAGGCGACGTAGAACAGCGCACCCAGCCCGGCGATGCCTTTCGCCACACCAGCCATGTCCCCACACAGCGGCATCATCTGCTCATAAAGTGAACGTAAAATCTGATGAAGGTTGTCGAACTTCATAGGCTACCAGTATCTTTCGTTCATGTTCCCGTACAGCCCCATGATGCGGTCGAGGTCGTTCTTCTTTTTCGCACGCAGGTAACTCACGGAGATGTT
>JAZNNV010000186.1:0-4956 GCA_045580465.1 Faecousia sp. | reverse complement strand
GGCTACGATCCGACTTGATCGCATGACGGACGATAGCGCCGGACTCGATGGTGACACCGGGCATGACCACGCTGTCCTCGACCAATGCGCCTGCGCCGACGGTGCAGCCGATGGAGATGACTGAGTGACGGACGGTGCCGTAGATCTCAGAGCCTTCCGCGATAAAGCTGTTGACAGTCATCGCCCGCTCGTCGATATAGGAAGAGGGCAGGGCGCTGTTACGGGCGTAGATTCTGGTGCGCTCATCACCACGGATGTCAAACTCGGGATTCTTGCCCAGCAGCTCCATGTTGGCTTCCCACAGAGAGTCGATGGTACCCACGTCCTTCCAGTAGCCGTCGAAGTTGTAAGCCATCATCTTGTGACCCTGACCCAAAAGGTTGGGGATGATATTCTTGCCGAAATCGTTGGAGGAATTTTCGTCCTCCTCATCGGCAATCAGAGCGGCACGCAGAACCTCCCAGTTGAACACATAGATGCCCATGGAGGCGTTAGTGGACTTGGGAACCTTGGGCTTTTCCTCAAATTCGTAGATAGAGTTGTCCGGGTTGGTATTCAAAATACCGAAGCGGGAGGCTTCCTTCAGCGGAACAGTACGCACGGCGATGGTGCAGGAGGCGTTGTTTTCCTCATGATAGTCGATCATGGCGGCGTAGTCCATCTTGTAGATGTGGTCGCCGGAGAGCACCAGTACGTAGTCAGGCTGATAGCGGTCAATGAAATCGATGTTCTGATAGATGGCGTTGGCAGTGCCCTTGTACCAGCCGCTCTTTTTGTCGTGGCGTTCGTAGGGCGGCAGAACCTGCGCGCAGCTATGGGTCTTGTTCAGACCCCAGGGCTGTCCGTTGCCGATGTATTCGTTCAGCTCAAGGGGCTGATACTGGGTCAAAATGCCGACGGTATCGATGCCGGAGTTGACGCAGTTGCTGAGGGGAAAATCAATGATGCGGTACTTGCCGCCAAAGGGAACAGCGGGCTTGGCGGTGTTCTCGGTCAGAACCTTGAGGCGGCTGCCCTGGCCGCCGGCCAGAAGCATGGCGATGCAACGTTTTTTCTGGAAATACATGGTGAACAGCTCCTTATGATAAAGTTTGTGTGTTCTTTCTTTGGTGGGGTCGCAGGGCGTTTCAAGCCCAAAAAGACCCACCACTACCATACCACATTTTGCGCGATTAAGAAAGAGACAAATCCGCTAAAATATTTGCCAATTCTTCGTCATTTTGAACAATTGTATGCCACGGAACGGGAGCACAACTGGGAGTTTCGACAAGATTTGACCGTTTTTCCATCCAGATCACACCCAGCCAACGACCGAATTTCAGTCCGCAGCCGGGAAACTCTGCCGAGAAGCGATAGCCCACCTTTTCATGGAAAGCCAGCGAGCCGGTGTTTTCGCTGGTGATCAGCGCATAGATCACCCGGTAGCCCTGCCGCCACAGGATCTCCTCCAGCACGGCATAGAGCTTTCTTCCGATGCCCCGCCCGTGGGCTTTCGGTGCAAGATACACAGAAACCTCCGCGCACCAGGCATAGGCGGCGCGCTCAAAGGGAAGACTTCCGTAGGCGTAGCCCAGCACCTCGCCGTTTTCCTCCCACACAAGCCACGGCAGCTGCCGGGTATACTGGGTCACACGGCTCAAAAAGGTTTCGTACGTTGGAACGGTGTATTCGAAGGTGTAAGTTGTGTTTTCGACGTAAGGCGCGTAGATGCCAAGCATCGCGGCGATGTCGTCAGGCGTTGCAAAACGGATCATAGTTACCTCCACGTGGGTCATTTCTTTTATTGTAATGTGTGCGCAGCCCGGAGTCAAGGTTGACATTTTCGTCAAAAAGAAATACAATGTTCCTATCTGATTACAAAGGGGGAAGATCCATGGAAACCGGCAGTAGCGGCAGTATACCCGGGCGAAGTCCTCTGGAGGCTCTGTGGATCATGAGCCTCTGAGGTCGTTTGTCTGTGTATGTTGCCTTCCAATTCATAAAAAGGAGGAAGGAAACAATGGCAGAACGATTTGAAATCATGCAGAAAGCACTCCTGAAAATGTTGGAGGAGAAGAAGTATCTGACATTGCGGGACCTGCTTGTAACCATGAACCCCAGCGATATCGCCGGGCTTTTTGAAGAGGTGGAGGAGGAACGTATTCCGCTGATGTTCCGATTGCTTCCCAAAGAATTGGCAGCGGAAACCTTTGTGGAAATGGAGCCGGATGCGCAGGAGCTGCTCATCCGCAGCTTTTCCGATAACGAGCTGAAGGAGATCGTGGACGAGCTGTACGTCGACGATGCCGCCGCGCTGGTGGAGGAGATGCCGGCAAACGTGGTCAAGCGTATTTTGAAGCAGGCTGACCCGGAAATGCGCCGCTCCATCAATCAGATTTTGCGCTATCCCGACAATTCTGCCGGCTCGATGATGACCACGGAATACGTCGCCCTGCGTCCGCAGATGACGGTGGAGGAGGCGATCCTTCGCATCCGTCGTCAGGGTGTGGATAAGGAGACCATCTACACCTGCTACGTCACAGAGGGCAGAAAGCTGATCGGTCTGGTGACCGTCAAGGATCTGCTTCTGGCGGAGCAGGATGATACGCCCGTGCAGGACATTATGCTCACCAACCTGATCTCCGTTACCACCCATACGGATCAGGAAGAGGTGGTCCGCATGTTCAGCAAGTACAATTTTCTTGCCCTTCCCGTGGTGGACGGCGAGAACCGCCTTGTGGGTATCGTCACCTTCGACGACGCCATGGACGTCATGGAAGACGAGGCGACGGAGGATATCGAGATCATGGGCGGTATGCTGCCCTCAGAAAAGACCTATCTTCGCAGCTCGGTGTTCGAGCTTTTCAAGAACAGAATCCCGTGGCTGATGCTTTTGATGGTATCGGCGACCTTTACGGGACTGATCATCAATGCCTTTGAAGGCGCGTTGGCTGCGCAGGTAGCGCTGACGGCGTTTATCCCTATGCTGATGGGTACGGGCGGTAACTCGGGCAGCCAGTCCTCAGTCACGGTCATCCGTGCCCTGAGCCTTGACGAGCTGGAGCTTGCCGACATCTGGCGCGTCATCTGGAAGGAGCTGCGCACGTCGATCCTCTGCGGCATCGCGCTGGCGGTGGTCTGCTTCGGCAAGATCTGGCTGGTGGATCACCTGCTGATGGGCAACGAGGACATCACCCTGATGATCAACCTCGTGGTGTGCCTTGCCCTTGCGGCAACAGTTATTTTTGCCAAGGTAGTAGGCGGCACGCTGCCGCTGATCGCTAAGGCGCTGAAAATGGACCCCGCGGTGATGGCAAGTCCCTTTATCACCACCATCGTTGATGCCGTATCGCTGTTGCTGTATTTTCTGTTTGCAAGATCCCTGCTGGGAATATAAAAGCCTCCCTTGTGCAAAGGGAGGTGGCAAAAATCTTTGATTTTTGACGGAGGGATTGTCAAGCATCGAGAACAGACAATCCCCCAGTCCTTTTGCTTTGCAAAAGTCCAGCCCCCTTTACACAAGGGGGCCTTTTACATAGGTGAAAAAACCGACCGCCGAAAATTCGGCGGTCGGTTTTGTTTACTTTTCGCTGAACGGGGGATCGGAGGGGTAGATGCCCTGCAGCTTCTGCATTGCACGGGGGAGGGCATCCTGAGAGCTGCCCCAGGGCTTTCCGGCGTTGCGGTAGTCGTACTTGGCGATCAGCCAATCCAGATCTTCCTTGACACGGATCAGGTTTTCCTGCATCAGCGGAAGCACCGTCTCCTGAAACCAGATACGCTGGCTTTCCGGCAGATGCTCGCCGGTCATATCCAAAAGCCTTGCAAAATGCCGCAGGCAGAAGCCCTTGCAGGAAGCAACCTTGTCGCGAAATTCCCCTTCCTTCAGCAGCGTGAAGAAGGTGGAAAAATAACGCTCCATGTTGTATTCCACCTTTTCGCACATGGCGCAGGAATCGATCCGTTCCTGCAGGCGGCTCTGATAACCGCTGTCGGAATGTGCCTTTTTGCGGCTGAACAGACCCGGCTTGGCGGCTACCTCATAATCGGAAAGCTGCGCCTGCATTTCCTCCAACAGGCCTGCGTAATAAGTCTGCAGGATCAGCGCGCTTCCGAGGGTGTTGCCGTAATCGTACAGCTTTTTCATGTGCGCGCCGCAGAAGCCTGCCCGGTCAGTGGATGCCCGAACCTCAGGCTCCATGTAGCTGGCACCGGGTCCGACGTAGTAGCGGATCGCCCGCTGCTCCTCTTTGCGTTCCATGGCACAGAAGGGGCATTCGTCTGCTGCTTCAAAGCCTTCGTTAACGGGGATCGTGTAGATCGTTTCCCGCATTTTACTTCTCGAGCAGCAGCTCGGCGATCTGAACAGCGTTGGTAGCAGCGCCCTTACGGACCTGATCACCGCAGCACCACAGGCAGATGCCGTTGGGATCAGTCAGATCGGGACGGATACGTCCGACAAATACCAGATCCTGATCGGAGGTGTAAAGGGGCATGGGGTATTCCTTCTTTGCAAGGTCATCCACCAGCTTGCAGCCGGGAGCCTTCGCGATCACTTCACGTGCCTGCTCCACGGTGACGGGAACGTCAAAGTGGCAGGAAACGGAGATAGAGTGGCTTCTCATAACGGGAACACGGACGCAGGTGCAGCTGACAGTCAGCTCGGGCAGGTGCATGATCTTGCGACCCTCGTTCTGCATCTTCATTTCCTCGCTGGTGTAGCCTTCGTAGGCTTCGCCGCCGATCTGGGGGATCAGGTTGTAAGCGATCTGGTGGGAGAAGATCTTGGGCTCGTAGGTCTTGCCCTCGGAAAGGGCGGCAACTTCGTTTGCCAGCTCAATGGGGCCGCCTGCGCCTGCACCGGAAACTGCCTGATAGGTAGAAGCGGTCATGGTACGGATGGGGGCGATGGAATTGAGGGCATTGACAGCGGTGATAGTGATGATGGTGGAGCAGTTGGGGTTGGAGATGATGCCC
>JAZNNV010000185.1:0-8516 GCA_045580465.1 Faecousia sp. | reverse complement strand
CCCACATAATAAATCATTAACACTGATACCCAGAACATCACAAAGTTCAAGCATAATAGACGAGTCGGGCAGAGATTTGCCAGTTTCCCATTTTGATATTGCTCTGTCGGTAATGTTCAGTTTTTCTGCCAACTGCATTTGCGTTAGGTTTTCCTTTTTTCTGCACTCGGCAATGAACTTTCCAATTTTTACTTGGTCCATAGGCTACCTCCTTTCGCTTTCAGTATAGACAATTAGGGGACAAAAGAACACGAACTGATGGTTGAGTGGAGAGAAATCAACCATCAGTGTGTGGAAAATTGACCGTCAAATTCAAGTTTGTCTAATTAGAATATACTTCTGCTGATTATGAAAGTCAAGCAGAAGCGTCGGGAGCAATGCGCCCGCCCTAGGATAAACCCGACAGACGTTTGGATTTATCATTCTTATTCGCAGATGTCCGTTTGGGCGGCTTGTTTTCTTTTTATTCCTATGGTATACTGAAGAAAAGCTTTTCTGACGGAGGTTCCATGAAACGCTACGCTTTTCTTCTGAAATGGCTGATTCCCGCTGCACTTTTGCTGCTGAGTCTGTTCTTTTACACCGGCATCCACGGTCACAGCTTTCTGGGGCTTGTGTGCCTGTTTCTTGCCGGCGTCGTCAGCTGCTATTACATTTTCGATTCTCTGAAAAAACGCTTTCCCAAAACTTGCAAGGCACTGACAGTGACCCTCACCGTCATCCTTTGCATCGGCTTTTTGTTGTTCGCCATCACAGAGGGGATCATTATTCACGCCAGCTTCGGTCAGCCGGATGCGGATTGCCCCTATATCGTGGTGCTGGGCGCAAAGGTCAACGGCACGTCCCCTTCCCTTTCCCTTGCTGACCGCATCCGGGCGGCAGAGGCATACTTAAACGCCCATCCCGATACCATCGCCGTTTTATCCGGCGGACAAGGTGCAGACGAGGGCATCTCAGAGGCGCAATGCATGTTCAACGAGTTAACCGCCCGGGGCATCGATCCAAGCAGACTTTGGCTGGAGGAGAAATCCACCTCCACCCAGGAAAATCTGCGCTTTACCATGGCTCTGATCGAGGAAAAGACCGGCAGCCGTCCCGACAGCATCGGTTTGATCTCCAGCGAATACCACCTTTTCCGCGCCGGCATCTTTGCAAAGGACTGCGGTGTCACCGCCATAGGCATCCCGGCGCAAACCAGCTGGTTTTCCATCAAGCTAAACTACTTTATGCGTGAAGTTGCCGGCATCTGGCATTACATTTTATTAGGATATTAGGAGGACAACATCATGATCGGACAGAATTACGCAGAATACGCATGGGAAATGACTGAGACCTTGCTTTCCATCGACTCCCCCTCCGGCTACACCGCCCGGGCTGCCCAGTGGGTCAAGGAGCGCTTTGAATCCCTCGGTTTTTCCGCCACCATCACCGCCAAGGGCGGTGTCCTCATCGATCTGGGCGGCGAAAATGCAGAAGACGCCCTGCTTTTGGAAGCGCACACCGATACCCTCGGCGCGATGGTTGCCGAAGTCAAGGGCAGCGGTCGTCTGCGCCTGACCCCCTTGGGCGGCATGAACGCCAACAACGCAGAGGCGGAAAACGTCTGGGTCTATACCCGCTCCGGCAAGGTGATCGACGGCACATTGCAGCTTTGCAACGCATCCGTTCACGTCAACGGCGACTACTCCGGCGCAAAGCGCTCCTTTGACTCTGTCGAGGTGGTTCTGGACGAGGATGTGAAGTCCGCCGCCGATACCCGCGCCCTTGGCATCGAGGTGGGCGACATCGTCTGCTTTGAACCCCGTACCCGTCGTACCCCCAGCGGCTATCTCAAGAGCCGTTTTCTGGACGATAAGCTGAGTGTGGGTATTTTGCTGGGCTTTGCAAAGTATCTGAGCGAAAGCGGCAGCACCCCTTCTCGCAAGATCTATGTTCATGTCACCGTCTATGAAGAAGTGGGTCACGGCGGCTCTGCCTCTGTGCCTGCAGGAGTCACGGAAGCCATTTCCGTGGATATGGGCTGCGTGGGCGACGGACTGCAATGCACCGAAAAGCAGGTCAGCATCTGCGCCAAGGACTCCGGCGGTCCTTACTCCTACGCGGTTGTCGGCATGCTGATTGCAGCTGCCAAAGCTTCCGGCACAGACTTTGCGGTGGACATCTATCCCCACTACGGCTCCGATGTGGAAGCCACCCTGCGCAGCGGCGTGGACATCCGCCACGGTCTGATCGGTCCCGGTGTCTATGCCAGCCACGGCTACGAGCGCAGCCACATTGACGGTGTGATGAACACCCTGAAGCTTCTATGCGCCTACGTAGGCATTTGAAATAACACCTGACACAGTAAACCGGGAATGTTTTCCCGGTTTACTGTCTAATTGAGATCTTTTTTGAAATTTTTGGAAAAGAGTGTCTAAAAACAGCGTTACCGTTCGTTATATTGTGCAGAGACGAAAAAGCTCATGGAGGATAAGGCTATGCTGATCTATTTACAGCTGATCGAAACCGAAGAGGATCGATCCAAATTTGAAACGATCTATCTTTCCTATCGGGATCTGATGTACCATGCCGCCTTTGGGATCCTGCGCAATGTGGAAGATGCCGAAGATGCGGTGCATCATGCGTTTGTGAAAATCGCGGAGCATATGGAAAAGGTCGGCGAAGCGGATTCCCCAAAAACGAAGGGTTATGTCATGACCATTGTCAAAAACAGTGCTATTGACAGCTACCGCAGAAAGCAGGCGTACCCGTCTGTGGAATACTCCGATGCCACGGCAGGTGTCGAAGTTCCCTACGACGGCGACAATGCGCTGGCTCGCTGCATTCTGAGGCTGCCGCCGCGGCAGAGGGATCTGATCATCCTCAAATATCACCACGGCTATGACCTGCGGGAAATCGCCGCCATGCTGGATATTTCCTACCGCAACGCGCTGCAGATCGACCAACGGGCAAAGGCAAACCTTCGTACACTTTGTCAGGAGGAGGGAATCGAATGGTAACCGATCTGATGCTTCGTGAAGCCGCCGCGGAAGCGGAACGCACGCTTTTATCGCTTCTGCCGGAGAACTACGGCGAAAAACACACATTTTCCAAACAGTTTGAAAAAAGCATGAAAAAGCTGATCCGCAGGGCAAAGTATCCCTTCCGCTATCATACGCTGCGGACAGTAGCGGTCGTGGCGCTGGTCATGCTGGTCTTCGGTGTCAATCTTGGCATGCTTTTCGCGAATGTAAACATCAATCCGCCCCCCACAGATCCAACCGTCATCACGCCGTCTGATCCTACCGATCCCACTAATCCCACTGAGCCGCCCTTGGCAGATCTGAACTGGACCTTCAACAGCGGCACGCTGACCATCTCCGGCATTGGCAGAATGGAAGATTTCGCGAGTGAGCCGAATTCGATCGTCCTAAGCAAGGATCCGCCGTGGGAAGACTTCAAGGACTCTATTCGCCATGTGGTCATCGAACCCGGCATCACAAGCATCGGTGCCAAGGCATTTGCTTCCTGCAACAATCTGGAAAGCATCACGATCCCGGATACTGTAACCTCTATTGGCAACTGTGCCTTCAATTATTGCAATACGCTGTCGTCTATCACCCTTCCCGACAGCGTGACTAAGATCGGTGCGGAAGCCTTCCGTAATTGCCGTATTTTGAAAAGCATTGTGATCCCCGAGGGTGTAGCTGAAATCAAAAACGGCACTTTCAGCGAATGCTATCGTCTGGAATCCATCACTATCCCGGATTCTGTGACCATGATCGGCAATAATGCATTTTATATGTGCGAGCGTTTGCAAAGCATTGCCCTTCCTGATGCGCTTACCAGAATCGGCAATCACGCCTTTGCGCAATGCACAGCATTGGAAGAGATCCACATTCCCGACAGTGTGATCACCATTGGTGAATTTGCATTTCAAAAGTGTCAGAGTTTGCGAAAGCTCACCTTGCCGCAGGCTCTGCGCAGCATCGGACAATATGCCTTTGCAAACTGCACCAGCCTGACCAATTTCACCATCCCCGCAAACGTAACAAGCATCGATACCTGCGCATTTATGAGCTGCGACAGTCTTTCTGCCATAGAACTGCCCGCAAAACTGGAAAGTCTCGGTAATGGAGTTTTCTCAGGTTGCCGGATGCTGGGAAAGGTTACGTTTTCCGGTCCCCTCAAAGAGCTCCCGGATCGCACCTTCCAAGGTTGTGGACGTCTGACCAACGTCACACTTCCGACGAACTTGACCAAGATCGGCGACAGCGCCTTTGAAGACTGCTATCAGCTGACAGACATCGCAATTCCCGACACTGTCCGCAGCATTGGAAATCAAGCATTCAAAAACTGCTCCAAGCTATCTTCCGTCACATTCCCCACAACGATACAGGAAATCGGTTCGCAGGCTTTCATATCCTGCAGCAATCTGAAGGTCGTTTGTTTTCTCGGAATGCCGGATACGATCAAATTTGAGACATTCACCGATACGCCCATCTGGCATGTACTGGTTGCCGGAAGCGAGGATGCTTGGAATGAAATTACCTTTGAAGAAGGTTGGAATGGTCGGTATAACGAAACCGGAAACACTGCGCTTCTTGATGCTGTCAGGCATTATAATTGCACAGGAGACGAAATAACCGACCTTGAAAAAGAAATCTGCAGCATCTGCGGATGAGCACAGAAAGGAAGCATTATGAAAAAGTACATCATTTTTGCGAGCTTGGCGCTTGCCGTCCTTTTGCTGTTTGCTTTTACCATTCCCAAAACGGAAGCAGCCGAGCCGGAGATCATCGCAAGCGGCATTTGCGGCAGAAATTACTTCGATCCCACCGCCCGACTTGATTGGGAGCTGAACGATGCCGGCACGCTCCGCATCCACGGCAACTGCGCCATGTACGATTTCGACCCCCAAAGTCCGGCAGAGTGGTTTGCATACTACGATCAGATCACCGATGTGGTCATCGAAGAGGGTGTAAAAAGCATCGGCGCCCGTGCGTTTTCTTACTGCGAAAACATCCGTTCCGTTTCTATCGCGGATTCCGTCACGTCCATCGGCGAAGCCGCCTTTGAAGGCTGCATCGGTCTTGATGCGATTTCCTTTACCCGCTTTATCAAATCTGTTGGCGATCACGCCTTTCAGGACTGCGGCAATCTGAAGGCTGTCCATATTCCCGACACAGACGCATGGTGCGGGATCTCATTCGGCCCGGAAGCGTCCAATCCGCTGCAGGGCGGTGCGCTGCTTTATGTGGATGGTCAGCCGGTGACTGAGGTGACCGTCCAGTATCATGTTTCGTCCTATGCCTTCTGCGGCTACACCGCGCTGACGTCTGTCAGGTTTGCGGATCACGTGGATATGATCGGCGAGGGTGCGTTCCTGAATTGTACCGGCCTGACAGAGATGATCCTTCCAAGCGGATTGAGATCCATTGCAGAACGAACCTTCGAAGGCTGCACCAACCTGAAAAGCATCAGCATCCCCAAAAGTGTCGAATATATCAATTCCAATGCTTTTTATAACTGCAGCAGCCTGACAGCGCTCGTTCTGCCCGACAACTGTCAGCTGGACAGCGCCTTCCGGGGCTGTACAGGACTGAAAAGTGTTGTGTTGCCCAGCGGCTTTCCCTTTGTGCCTTACGGGGCATTTTCGGGCTGCAGCAGTCTGGAATCTGTCACTCTGGCAGACAGCACCACTCACATTGAAATGTGTGCCTTCGAAAACTGCACCGCGCTGAAAGCCATCACCATCCCCCGAAATGTGGAATTCATTGGCGATGATGCCTTTGGTAACTGCACCGATCTGAAGATCGTTCAATTTCTCGGAATCCCGGACACCATCAACAGCAATGCCTTCCGCAAGTGTGCCATCTGGCACGTTCTGTTCCCCGGAACGCAA
Organism: Faecousia sp.; assembly: GCA_045580465.1. Lineage (GTDB taxonomy): Bacteria > Bacillota > Clostridia > Oscillospirales > Oscillospiraceae > Faecousia. The sequence continues at coordinate 2,632 of JAZNNV010000185.1, read as the reverse complement.
GCACAATGGAACGCCCTGATGTCCACGGTCGACTACAATGTCCTGCGGACCGCCATCGTCCATTTTAACTGCACCGGCAATGAGCTGGTTGATCCCGTGAGTGGAAAATGCAGCCTTTGCGCAGAGCTCTGCAGCAACCATATCTGGGATAACGGCACTATCATTCAGCCGTCCAACTGCCTTCACGGCGGCTACATCACCTATTCCTGCACCAACTGCAAGTTCCACCGGACGGAGTATCTGGAAAAGCTGACAGAGCATTCCTTTGACAACGACTGTGATGCCCATTGTAATGTCTGCGGACTGACACGTCCTACAGCACACTATTATGATGAACAATGGCACCGCGACGAAACTTACCATTGGCGGGAATGTCCCTACTGCAAGGAAAAGGACCCGCACTCTTATGGTCAGCACCTTCCGGGTGTCGTCACCGAAACGGATACCTTCTGCGCCGGTTGCGGTTACTTGATGAGCTCCACGACCGAACCTACTACTGAACCCACGACCGAACCCGCCACTGAACCCTCAACCGAACCCGCTACGGAGCCGATCCTGCCGCACGACACGCAGGACGGATCATACACATGGATCATCCTCGCCGCGGTGATCCTCCTGATCGGTGGCGGCATTGTCGGCGGCGTGCTTTGGAAGAAGCATTTCTGAAAGAAGGGATTGTATGAAAAGGCGTTTTTTGTTTGTTTTTATTGTGTTTGCCATCGCCCTTTTCACGGGTCTGTTCCTGCTGCCTGCACAAGCGGATGAACCGAAGATCATCCTTCATGGCAAATGCGGCGCCGGATCCTACGGAAGCAATATCACATTTACCCTTGACGATGCCGGCACACTGAAGCTTTCCGGCAGCGGCAAAATGAGCTCAAATGAAGTAACTCTTCCTTCATGGTATAACTATCGTGATCAGATCCGCCGTGTGGTGATCGATGAAGGTATTGAAAATATCGGTATGCGCGCATTCATTGGTTGTGTCAATCTGACGGAATTCACCATACCGGACAGTGTAACCTCCATCGCCTCACGTGCATTTGAGGACTGTACCGGGCTCCAACGTCTCAACGTTGGCAACGGTATCCAGCACATCAACCCAGACGCATTTAAAAACTGTCACGCCCTGCAGGAGGTTCATGTAAAAAGCCTTGCGTCATGGTGTAACATTAAATTCTGGGATCCCACCTCAAATCCCCTTCTGTATGCCAAGAAATTGTACGTCAACGGGCAGTACAGCGAACACCTGGTCATCCCGGAGGGTGTGAAGACCATTTCCACCTTCGCCTTCTACAAGTATCAGGGCTTGAAAACGCTCACCCTGCCTGAGAGCTTGACCTCGATCTACATCGGTGCCTTTTCGGAGTCCTCGCTGGAGAGCATTTCCTTCTCAAATGGCGCGATTCATCTTGAGGAAGGTTGTTTCAGTGACTGCGTCAAGCTGAAATCCGTCACATTCCCCGGTCGCAGAACTTACATCGGAAGAGGTTCGTTTAAGGGCTGTACCGCACTGACGAGCGTTACGCTCCCGGAAACCATACAGGTCGTCGATTCTCTTGCGTTTGCTGATTGTACCGCGCTGAAGAGTGTCTCCATCGAGGGTGCCAAAACCACCTTGCTGGAAAACATTTTTGAAAACTGCACTTCCTTAACAAGCATCACCTTCCCCGATGGGATTGAATGCATCCCTGAGGGAATTGTAAAAGACTGCACCGCTTTGAAAGAAATCGATATTCCGGACAGTGTAAAAGTCATTGATAACGCTGCATTCTACGGCTGCACCGCTCTGACGGGCATTACCCTTCCTGACGGCATCACAACAATTGGCGCAAGCGCATTTTGCTATGCGGGCCTGCAGCAGATTATCTTTCCCGAGGGTGTCACTACCATTGGCAACGGCGCATTCCACCACTGCTCCGGGCTGACAAGTGTCAAGCTCCCCGAAAGTCTTACGGAAATCAGTAACTCAGCCTTTCTGAACTGCAAAAATCTGCAAAGCGTGACCATCAGCAAAAAGGCAACCAAGATCGGAGATAACGCTTTTTCCGGATGCACAGCCCTGCAGGGTATTGTCATTTCCGATAACGTGGAAGAAATTGGCGAGAAGGCATTCTATGAATGCAAGAATTTGTCGTATGTCAGTCTTGGCAGGCGTGTTGCGGTCATTGATGAGCTGGCTTTTGGCGAGTGCAACAAGCTTGATCATGTACTCTTTTGCGGCACGGAAGACAAATGGAACAGATCCCTGAAACTAGAAGAACAAGGCGATGCTTTTATGAATGCCACACGGCATTATAATTGCAAGGGCGACGAGATTACCGAGGCGGGTTGTTCCAGATGTGAAAACCCAGACACACAGCCAACCGCTCCTCCCACAACCTCTCAGATCATTGTAGACGGAGGCACGGATGAGATCTCCTGGTCGCTGAATGATCGGGGCACGCTGACGGTCACCGGCAGCGGTCCGCTGACCCGAAGTGTTTTAAGCGGTTTATACTCCTTCCAAAACTCGGTTATGACCGCTGTTATAGGCTCCGGCATCACAGAGATCGGTGAAGATGTTTTCTATGGCTGCTCCAGCCTGAGCCGCATCACCCTGCCAGATACCGTGACACGCATCGGCAGGAGG
>JAZNNV010000184.1:0-2580 GCA_045580465.1 Faecousia sp. | reverse complement strand
CTTGACAGTGCGGACAAAGCAACGCTGCGTTCCATAGAAACCGCGTTTCAGAGAGGCATTCTTGTTTCCGCTGTACTTCTCCCAGCCGCCGATCTTCATCAGCATGCCGAAGATGTCGTAGGTATCAGAACGCTTGATGGCGGAGGGATCTTTGCCAAAACACTCCGCCCAGACCTCGACGGCGCAAACGGTGGTGCGCTGAACTGTTCCGGTACGATTGCCGCCCGTGAACTGATCACCGCGTAGGAAACCGCGACGCTCTGCGAGATCCATTCTGTCCCAATCCTCGGGCAGCAGCTTGTCCAGGTATTCGGCGATCATGCCCTCGCGCACGTCACTTTCCAGCGCCGCCGTCTGCTCCATGGCAGCCTGCTTCTCTTCCTCGGGCGAAAGGAACAGCTGCTCGCCTGCGCGGTACAGCGTATACGCCTCCGCCCAGATCTGAGGAACGAGGCTCTCAACCTCCCAGGGACGGTGTGGCGAATTGGTGGTGCAGGTGACGGGCCAGAAACGGCGGTTGCCGGTCACGTCACGCAGGAAGCCGTCGCCGTTGTTGGTGCTGCCCACGATGATGCACTGCCGGGGATGATCCTCTACGCTGTAACCGTAGGAGTGGCGGAATTTGTCATCCTGGCGGGTAATGAACGCCTTGACCGTTTCCACATCCATCTTCTTAAGTCCGGCCAGCTCGCCCAATTCCAGAATCCAGTAGCCCTGCAGCTTTTCAGGAGCCGCCTTGTCCTTCATGTCGCTGATGGTCAAGCTGTCCGAGAACCACTTGCCGCCCAGCTTGGCAAAGAAGGAACTCTTGCCCATACCCTGAGGACCATTGAGAACGACCACGCTGTCGAACTTGATGCCCGGTTCATAGATGCGGGCGACAGCGGCAACCATCATCTTGCGGGCAATGGCGCGGATATAGGATGTATCCGGGGAGCCGAGGTAGTCGATAAACAACGTCTCCACGCGGGGAACACCATCCCAGGCAGGCAAAGCGGCGAAGTAATCACGGATGGGATGATAGCTGCGCTCGGCTGCGATAGCCAGCAGAATGCCCTTCAATTTGCTGGGAGTGTACAGGCCGTAAACACGCTCCAGATAAATCTGCACCGCACCGAGGTCGGATTCGTTCCAGCCGGGCTTGAGCTGCGTCCACGGGATGGTAGTCTTGCCATCGGCGTCCTTACGGATGTCGATGCCGCTGCGGTGGATGTTGTAGGAGATGTCCTTCAGCTTCGGATCGTTGCGCAGGATCAGAGCGAGATTACCCAGGGTGTCTTTCACTTTGCCGTGCTTGTCGATGTCCAGATTGTCCTGCCAGTTCACGTTTTCTGCTGCGGCTTTCTTCTCAGCATCCGCATCCAGATCGCTGAACTCCTCCATGGCCTGGGCGCGGCGCTCCTCCGCCAGCTGGCGCCTAGTGGATTCATCCCTCGATGCGAACTCTTGCATCAGCTTCATGGAAGAGGCGTCGTCGCCGACCAATGAACCATCCGGAGCCGTGCCGCCCGGCATGAACAGGTGCCAGCGCACCAGATCAAAGGCGTTACACAGTTTGCCGCCAGCAGGGTCGGTGGCATGATGGGAAAAAGCGTACTTGTCACTGTAGATCACCAGACCGCCCGTGGTGCTGCCGCCGATGAAGGTGAAGCGGTCGTCTTGCTCGGTGGGCGTATAGCGGTCAGAAAGGATATGCTCTAGCACATCGGTGATGGAGTGCGCACGACAGAAGGCGCCAATGATGCCGCGCTTTTCAGTGGGATCTTCCTGTTTTCCGGCAGTGTGGCGGATACGTTCCTCCACAGGCTGAGTGGTCGGCCAGAGGGAAGCATCCTTCCAGTCGGCGTAAGTGTTCAGCACTTCGTCCGGGTCGAGGAAAGGTTCATCGGCATAGTGAAAAAAGAACTCGCCGTCCTCGGGCGTACTGGGCCAGTACATAAGGCGCGCCGGTTCAAAGGTCGTGGGATCAAAACGCTTGAGGTTCAAATCGTCGGCCACACGGCGGGCAACGGCGGCGTATTCGTCCGGAGTGACCGTGCGGGTCAAAGGGATGATCAGGCGCAGACGCATCTTTTCAGGCGTATGGCTGTGGGTGCTGTAGAGGGCGTAGGCGTTGATGAACATCATATCCAGATCATCCATGAGACCAGGATCAGCATTATCCGCATCCAGACACAGCATGCAGCGGTTTACCACGCTGGCATTGTTACGCTTGCCGTTCTTGAGGTAGCCGCCAACGAAGCCGCCCACATCCTTGATGGTATCGCGGTCAGCCTTGGACATGGCAGCGTAGTCGGTTATGGTCTCACGGGTGCGGGTGGTGGTGGCGAGCTTGTCCAGGAACTCGCTCCACAGCATCTCTTTGTTCTGCCATTGGGATGCCTTTCTGCTCCTGCCAATGGCGATCAGGAGCTTGCGGTCGTGCTTTACCTGCATGGATTCTTCCTCCTTCGGTAGATTGACATTTATAGACAAAAAGCGTAAATATAGGCAATTCCTCTCTGAAGCGAGAAGAGGTTTCCCCTGAAATGTAGGGGAAACCACCTGTGAATGAAAAAAGAGGTTTTGCCCAAAATGTGG
>JAZNNV010000183.1:0-2682 GCA_045580465.1 Faecousia sp. | reverse complement strand
GACTTACCCACCATCTTTAACGCAGATCAGAAGTCTTTGTTGGAGATCTCCAAGGAGGTCAAGGCACTGGCGGCTGAGTGCCGTGACGGCGCGATCAGCCCCGATAAGCTGTCCGGCGGCTCCTTCACCGTTTCCAATCTGGGCAACATGGGCGTCGAGTCCTTCACTCCCGTGATCAATCCTCCCCAGACGGGCATCCTTGGTGTCTGCGGCACCATCGACCGCGTTCGCAAGGGCAAGGATGGCGGCATCGAGATCTATCCTGCAATGGGCCTGAGCCTGACTTACGATCACCGCGCTGTTGACGGCACGCCTGCCGCAAAGTTCCAGAAGGAGCTGGCATTCAACCTGGAGAACTTCACCGTTCTGCTGTCCAAGTAAGGAGCCTTGCCCATGGAACTGTTCGATTTGCTTGTCGTGGGCGGCGGACCCGGCGGATATTTGTGCGCCGAGCGTGCTGCTCAGGGCGGTATGAAGGTTGCCTTGTTTGAGAAAAGAGCCCTTGGCGGAACTTGTCTGAATGAGGGCTGCATCCCCACCAAGACCCTGCTGAACTCTTCCAAGATGTATCGGCATGCAACAGAAAGTGAAGCTTACGGTGTTACCGTAACCGGCGCGACCTACGATCACGCAAAAGTGATCGCGCGTAAGGATAAGGTCGTCAAAACCCTTGTCGCCGGTGTGGGAGCTACCATGAGCGCAAATAAGGTTACCGTGATCACCGGGGAAGCGATCATTGCCGGTCGCGCCGATGAGGGCTTCAAGGTGACTGCAAAGGGAGAAACCTATATTGGACGCCGGCTGGCGATCGCCAGCGGCTCCGAGACCGTTGTACCTCCCGTACCCGGTCTGAAGGAGGGACTTGCCTCCGGCTTTGTCCTGACCAACCGGGAAGTTCTGGACCTGACGACCCTGCCGAAAGACCTCGTTGTCATTGGCGGCGGTGTCATCGGTCTTGAAATGGCTTATTATTTCGCAAGCATCGGCATCCCGGTCACGGTTATCGAAATGATGCCCAAGATCGCAGGCGCAACCGATCCTGAGATCTGCAAGGTGCTGACCGATGCCTTTGAAAAGCGCAATATGACCTTCAAGCTTTCCTGCAAGGTGCTGGAGGTCAAGGCTTCCTCCGTTGTCTATGAAGAAAACGGAGAGAAAAAGGAGCTTGCCTGCGACAAAATCCTGCTATCTGCCGGTCGCCGTCCTGCCACCGCAGGCATTGGCATCGAAAGCCTAGGCTTGCAGATGGATCGTGCTGCCATCGTGACGGACCGCCATCTTTGCACTACAGTGCAGAATGTCTATGCCATCGGCGACTGCAACGGCAAGTCCATGCTTGCCCACACTGCCTATCGCGAAGCAGAGGTTGCTGTCAATCACATGCTGGGAAAGCAGGATGAAATGCGCTACGATGTGATCCCCGCCGTGATCTATACCGATCCCGAGGTGGCTACTGTCGGTCACAGCAGGGAAGGGGCAGAAAAGCTCGGCATGCACGTCAAAGAAATCAAGCTGCCCATGTCTTATGCAGGACGTTACCTCGCAGAGACCAACGGCGGAAAGGGCTTTATCAAGCTGGTGGTAGACACAGACCGTAACCGTCTGGTCGGCTGTCACATGGTAGGCTCTTACGCTTCCGAGATCATCATGACTGCAACCATGATGATCGACACAGAACTCAACCCGGAAAGACTGAAAAAACTGGTCTTCCCGCACCCGACGGTTGCAGAAATGATTCGTGAAGCAATTTTCCATATTTAAGGAGGAAACATATTATGCCCAAGAGTTTGTTCGTCGATCCCAAAGCGGTGCGCGCTCCCGGCGCGGTCACCTTCAAGGACATTCCCGTCAACCAGTACAACAAGACTGTCGCAGAAGAGCTGGCTTCCGGCAAGTACACCAAGGAAGACCTGATCCGCATTTTCCGCGACATGACCGTTCTGCGTGAGTTCGAGACCATGCTGAACAACATCAAGACCCAGGGCGGTTACAACGGCATCGACCACACCTATCCCGGTCCTGCCCACCTGTCCATCGGTCAGGAAGCAGCCTGCGGCGGTCAGGCATACCTGCTGGATGAGAACGATTTCGCCTTCGGTTCTCACCGCTCCCACTCCGAGATCCTCGCAAAGGCGCTGTCCACCATCAATAAGATGAGCGACGAGCAGCTGATGAACGTCATGGAAAACTTCCTGGAAGGCAAGTGCCTGCGCGCAACTCAGAAGCTGGGCCAGACCAAGGATGTCAAGGATCTTGCCATCCGTTTCATTCTGTACGGCACGCTGTCCGAGATCTTTGCCCGTGAGACCGGCTTCCATCTGGGTATGGGCGGCTCCATGCACGCATTCTTCCTGCCCTTCGGCATCTACCCCAACAACGCAATCGTTGGCGGCAGCGGCACCATTTCCACCGGCGCGGCTCTTTACAAGAAGGTCAACGAGAAGAAGGGTATCGTCGTCTGCAACATCGGTGACGCTTCCATGGCTCGTGGTCCTGTTTGGGAAGCACTGAACTTCGCCGCAATGGATCAGTACAAGACTCTGTGGGAATCCCACACCGACGGCATGCCGATCCTCTACAACATCTTCAACAACTCCTACGGTATGGGCGACCAGACCCGCGGCGAGACCATGGGTCAGGGCTGCATGAGCCCCATCGCTTCCGGCGTCAGCCCCACGCACT
>JAZNNV010000182.1:0-3826 GCA_045580465.1 Faecousia sp. | reverse complement strand
CGCGGGGTACCAGATACAACAGCTGCATTTCGGGTTTTTTCAGAAGTTCGCTTTTGCTGTAATAATAATCCTCGCCGTTGAGCGTCACGCGCTGTTCGGATGCCGCAAGCAGCGTATCAATCTGTTCCTGACCGATTTTTCCGGACAGAGATACTGCCTTGCCGCCGATCAGCAGGCAGGCAAGCTGATCGGCGGACTCGCTGTCCACAGCGAGAAGTTTGCTGGGATCGTAAATAATGCCTCCGACCATCCGGCTGTCTTTATAAATGCTGCCTGCATGGATGGGAGAACCCACATAGAAATACATTCCATACAGTTTTCCCGGAGCAGCGCCGGAAAGACTCCTCAATTTGGTAAAATATCCTGTGTTCTTGTCCAGCGTTTCCCGCAATTCAAGTTGACTTTGCGCCTCTTCAAATGTAAACAGATAACCATCTGCCATATGGACTCTTGAGAAATCACCCAGACTTGCATATGCGCTCACAATAGAGCTGGAATTGGTACTGATGGCGCGCAGATAGTTCTGAAAATGCGCATAGGTCTGCACCTTTTCACTCTCATTGGTCTCAACAAGATACTGCTGCAAAAGCGATGAATACGCAATCTCCTTGGTAATGCTGCGCAGTTCGTCCAGATTCTCTTCAATCTGCTGCCGCTTGAGTTCGGCCAGACTGTGAAACGTAGTCTGCGCCATCGTTTCAACATTGGTCCGGTACACATTCACATACAGAAAGAGTACCGCCAGCAGAAAAGCCAGTGGAATCAGATAAAACAGAATAACACGCCTGTTGAGCGAATACTGTCTGACTTTGGCGGTCATAAATCGGGGCCTCCTTTGGTACTCTGCGCAGAGATGAGTTTCTTCTCCCGTGCATACAGTCGAATCCACTTAAGCATTTTTGAAATCATTCCATTTCTTGCAGGCAGCACTGCACAGAATTGCACTGAGTACAGCAAGCGCCGACCAGAGCAGGACTGCATTGTTCCATCCGCCCTTCCCTGCAAGGAGTGCAATGGCATAGGGCGAAAGCGCACTGCCGATATACGTAATCGCATTCAGCACGCCCACAATGCCGCTGACGCGGCCTGCTTTTTTAAAAGCACCGGGAATTCTTGTGATGAATATATGGTTTGCCGCATGCATGCATCCTGTTATCAGTGCCATAAGGATAACAATGACAGCAAAGGATACTTTATTCATATGATCCAGCAGCATTACGATAATTGCTGCCGAAACAGCGCATATGGCAAACAGTATTGCAGAGCTTTTTCCGTCAGACGGAATCGCATAGCATATTCTTTTGGCGGCCGTTACGGATACAATACAGAATAACGGCAGAATTGCGGTTGTAAGGATGGAAACGCCGGTATCGAATCCTCCGACTTCCGAAATGAAGTCGGGCATCCATGCGGTAATTCCATCACGCAGGAACCCGTGGATGAGTACAGCCGGAACAAAAACCATAAGACCTGATTTCAGAAAAAGGCGGGGCAGAGATTCACATTTCTCGGAATCGTCCGGATGTTTTCTATCGGCAGTATCTGTAGCCACAGGAGAGATGATTCTTGGAACAAGAAATATCCACAGCCCCAGAGTAATCGCTGTAACGACAGCCGGCAAGTGGAAAGCGGGACGCCAGTTCTGATCGAATATCCGCAGATAAAGCGGGATCAGAAGATATGTCATCACCGTTGCCACCTGCGAAGAATTGGACACGCTGACGCAGGTGTCTATGTATCCCTTTTCGTCATAGTTTGCCGCGATAATCCTGCCAAGCGGCGGACGGATAAGCGACTGAAAGAATCCGTTTACACCCCATGCGACAGCCATCAGGTAAACGTTGGGATAGAAAGTCGGCACCAGCAGATTGCACAGCATGGCACCGCCGAGCCCCATGCATACCAAAGAAACCGGCGAAAGCCTGTCGCCTAACAGTCCGCTCAGAAACTGACCGAAACCATAGGAAACCGAAACCGCCGAAATGGCAAGCCCAAGTTCCATTACCAGTTCAGGATTCGTCAATACGAGTTCATCTGCAATGGCAAGTCGTACAGCAGCGTAGTTGATTCGTGTCATATAACTTGCAAAATACGCAGCGCAACAAAGAAAAGCCAGCATACGCCGGTTGTTGATCATTTTATCAGACATCCCATATTCCTCTCTTCAAAGTACTATCAATATTAAATCACGAAACGGACACCGATTCAAGTGCTATAATTTATGGATTCTGATTCGCCGAAATTACGATCGTGCTTTTTAGGGCAAGCATTGCTTATAAGTTTATTGGATTCTCTCGCAAGGATGCTGAACCTTCCACTACGCCACATGAAACACCCAAAAAATGAATCATTGATCTCGTTCTGAATCGCTTCGATTTCGGCGTTGAGATCGTCGGCCATCTTGCGCAGTTCGGCCAGTTCGTTGAACTTGCTGACGATTTCGTTGGTTGCCATTGTAGAATCCTCCTTTATGCTTTGGTGAGGTGCTTTCCTCAACCTTGTATAGATATTATACCATAGGATATCCTATCTTTCGTATGTTAAATTATAGGATATCCTTATTCTCTCTTGATGTTCGTTTCTCAAGATGGTATCATAGAATCAAACGGAGGTGTTATCATGCCCGTATCCAAAGAACAAATTGACAAGATCGCAAAATACCAGAAGGCCAACAACGAACAGATTCTGATCAAGCCCAGAAAAGAAGATCGTATCTCTGAGCGCATTCAGGTTCTGATCGACGCAAAAAAGACGACGAGCAAACAGGCTTACATTATTCAGGCAATCAAAAATCAGTTGGAGCTTGATGGTGTACCGGTCAATTTTGACGAAGACTGACCCCGGGCGGCTATGTTTCGGGAAAACGAATTCCCTTCCCCACAAACACGCCCGCGCGTGGACAAATTACATAGGATTTTTGATTCCGGAAAGGATCAGCATGAACACTGAAAGATTCACATTTAAGGGATGCGGCGGCGCGAAGCTGTCGGCGGCAGTATGGACGCCGGATGGTCAGCCGAAGGCCGTTCTGCAGATCGCACACGGCATGGCCGAGCACATCGGTCGCTACGACAATCTGGCGGAAATGCTGACTGCGCAGGGCGTGGTCGTTGCGGGCTTTGATCTGCGCGGTCATGGTCGGAATTCCGGCGACGCCCACATTGCTTCCTTCTGCGAAGGCGGCTGGGAGAAGTCGCTGGAGGACATGCATCTGTTCTTCTCCGAGCTGGGGAAGCGTTATCCCGGCGTCCCGCATTTCATGCTGGGATTTTCGCTGGGTTCGTTCCTGCTGCGCGAATATCTGGGCAAGTACGATGACCGTGTGTCCGGCGCGATCATTCTCGGAACGGGACATCAGCCCGGTCTGGTGCTGAGCATCATGTGCGCCATCGTGAAGTCGCAGATCAAGAAGTCCGGCTTCGACGGCACGACGCCGCTGGTGCAGAAGCTGTCCTTCGAGACCTACAATCAAAAATCCAGGCCCAACCGCACCGCGTCCGACTGGCTCTGCGCCGATGAAGCGCAGTTGGATCTGTACATCAAGGATGAACTTTGCAGGGAACATATTTCGTCTGGTCTGTTCTGGGAACTGCTGTCCGCAATGAAGCGCACGGGAGCAAAGGACGCTTATCAGAACTGGCGCAAGGACATGCCCGTTCTGCTGATCTCCGGTCAGGACGATCCCGTCGGCGATTCCGGCAAGGGCGTTCAGTGCGTGGAAGCCGCCATGCGCAAGGCGGGAATGAACAACGTTCAGATGAAGCTCTTCCCCGGCGCGCGGCATGACCTGCTGAATGAAGAGACAAGCGGCAGTGCAGAGGAAGCA
>JAZNNV010000181.1:0-5777 GCA_045580465.1 Faecousia sp. | reverse complement strand
AGAGGATTCCGTGGTTATGCCCGGTGTCGTCATCGAGTCCGGCGCCATCGTTCGCCATGCCATCCTGGGCGAAAACAGCCGCGTTGGTACCAATGCCGTTGTAGGCGGTGCTTTCGGTCCGAAGGACAAGATGAAGATCAGCGTCACCTGCAAGGGCGCAAATGTAGAAGACAACACCGTGCTTTTGCCCGGTGAAATGCTGTAAGGAGGTATCGCCATGAACGTAATGGGTATTATCTTTGCAAATGACGCAACACTCAGCGCGCTGACCGATCGGCGCACCATGGCATCCCTTCCCTTTGGCGGTCGCTACCGTCTGGTGGACTTCCACCTGAGCAATCTGGCAGCCGCCGGTATCCGCCACGTGGGCATCATCACCCGCCACAACTACCAGTCGCTGATGAACCACATCGGCTCCGGCGAGGAGTGGGGTCTGACGCTGGAAGAGGGCGGCCTGGAGTTTTTGACCCCCTATGCCATGAGTGCAACCGACAACTACCACGGCAAGCTGGAAGCCATCCACGAAGCCATGAGCTTTCTGGAATTCGGTCCTGAGGATGAATATGTGATCGTCTGTGACTCCGCCATCCTCAGCAACATCAACATGGAAACCGTCCTCGATGCCCACGTTGCCAGCGGGAAGGGCGTGACCGTCGTGACCAAAGCGGGCATCGCCGACGGCACGAAGCAGCTGGATCTCGCCCTGAAGCTGGACGACAACGGCGAGATTCTGGACATTGCCGTCGACTATGTTGCCCCCGCTGACTATCTGGCTTCCATGGACATCTTCGTAATGAAGAAAAAGTACCTGCGGGAAACGGTGCAGGAATTCATCGCCCGCAACCTCTTCCACATGGACCGTGACCTGATCATGGGTCAGTGGCAGAAAAATGCCATCACCATCAACGTCTTCCAGTTCCAGGGCGTGGCGCTTTTCAACGAATCTGTGGACGAGTTCTATCAGAACAGTTTGTCCCTGATCGATCCTGCCGTCCGCCACGATGTGTTCGGCAGAAACCACCCCATTTTCACCAAGGTGCGTGACCGCGTGCCTACCTACTACGGTGACAAGTGCAGCGTGAAAAACGCCATCGTCGCCGACGGCTGCATGCTGGAGGGCAACGTTGAAAATTCCGTTCTGTTCCGTCAGGTCACCGTCAACGAGGGCGCTCACGTAGAAAGCTGCATCATCATGAACGACGCCGTCATCGGTGAGGGTGCGGAGCTGAAATATGTCATTCTCGACAAGGACACCAACGTCCGCCCCGGCTCCAAGCTCATCGGCACACCCAAGCATCCCATCGTCATCAAACGAGGAGAAACTGTATGAAAATCGCCATCGTAGCCTCTGAGGGCGCGCCGTATATCAAATCCGGCGGTCTTGGAGACGTCATGGAAGCGCTGCCCGCTGCGCTGTCGCGTATTGCGGGCAACGAGGTCGTTTTGCTGCTTCCGTACTACAAAAAAATCAAGGACAATGCCGCCTACGAAACGGAGCTTGTAGCCGCTTTCGACACCCAGCTGGGCTGGCGGCAGCAGTACACGGGTCTTTTGAAGCTCAAAAACCGGGCGGATGCCGTGAAGGTCTACTTCATCGACAACGACTACTATTTCGGCGCTCGCGGCGGCCCGATCTACGGCGACTGCGACGACGGAGAGCGCTTCGCCTTCTTCGCAAAAGCCTGCCTCAACTGCCTTGCGGCACTGGAATTTATCCCTGATGTGATCCAGTGCAACGACTGGCAGTCGGCGCTTCTGCCCGTATTCCTGAAAGCCCAGTACTGGGGCACATTCCCCAAGACCCGCACCATGTTCACCATTCACAACGTGGAATATCAAGGTTGGGCTGACGGCTGGTTCTTCGACGATGTGCTGGCGCTTCCTTGGGATCTGCGACCCAGTCTTGACATGCACGGTCAGGTGAATATGATGAAGGGCGCGATCGAGCATGCCGACATGGTCACCACCGTTTCCGAGACCTATTCCCGGGAGCTGATGTATCCCTACTACGCTCACGGACTGGATACGATCCTTGCAAATGCCGCATGGAAGCTCACCGGCATCACCAACGGCATCGACGTGAACACCTTCAACCCGGAAACCGATCCGAATCTGCCCTGCCACTACAATGCCGACTCCTTTGTCGATGGCAAAGCACGCTGCAAGGCAGCGCTGCAGGCAGAGGTGGGACTTCCCGTCAAGGCGGATACGCCCCTGATGGTCATGGTCACCCGCCTTGCAGGTCACAAGGGTCTGGACCTGCTGTGCTATGTGGCACGGCGGCTTCTGTGGGAAAACGATTGCCAGTTGCTGATCCTCGGCACGGGCGAAGCCCAGTTTGAAAGCTTCTTCCGGGAGCTGGCGGCAGATTTCCCCGATCAGGTGGCGGCAAAGATCACCTTTGATCTGGGTCTGGCGGCACGGATCTATGCCGGCGGTGACATCTACCTGATGCCCTCCCGCTCCGAACCCTGCGGTTTGAGCCAGATGAACGCCATGCGCTACGGAACTGTACCCGTGGTCCATGCCACCGGCGGTCTGCGGGACACCGTCCCCCCTGCTGACGAAAACGGCGAGGGCGGTCTCGGCTTCACCTTCCAGAGCTACAACGGCGATGATTTCTACGCATCGCTGAAGCGCTGTCTGGATCTGTACCGCTACAACCGCAACGGCTTCCGCGCCCTGCAGCAGCGGGATATGTCGCAGGATTTCAGTTGGGACAGGCCGGCGGCGCGCTACATGGAGCTGTTCCAAAGAATGCAATAAACCGAAAAGCGATGCCTGCAAAACGGGCATCGCTTTTCCTTGCGAAAATATTTAACCAAAAAGTTAAATAACTATTGACAGCCGCCTTTTGATGTGTTATATTTAACCCAGAGGTTAAATGAAAGGACGGCGATACTGTGGCGATCAACACCACCATGAAAGCCCTCTCCGATCCCATCCGTCGAGAGATTTTGCAGCTACTGAAAGCCGGGCGACTCTCCGCCGGCGAGATCGCGGAGAAGTTTCCCGTCAGCGGCGCGGCAATTTCCAAGCATCTTTCGGTGCTGAAGGAAGCTGATCTGATCCGCGATGCGCGGGGGGGCAAGTTTATTTTTTACGAGCTGAACGCCTCTGTTCTGGAGGAAGTCATGCTTTGGCTCGCAGGTCTGAAAGGAGAAGGAACATGATCAAAAAGCATTGGAAATTACTGATTATTACATCGATTATCATCCTGCTGCCCATGCTGGTAGGCGTGATTTTGTGGGATCAGCTGCCGGAGCAGATCCCCACCCATTGGAACGCCGACGGCGACGTGGACAGCTGGAGCAGCAAGGCATTTGCCGTCTTCGGGCTGTCTGGCATTTTGTTGGGCGCGCAGTGGCTCTGCACCCTCGGCACAGCCGCCGACCCCAAGAAGGCAAACCATCCCGACAAGATCCTGCAGCTGGTGCTTTGGATCATCCCGGTGCTGAGCGTTGTGCTGTACACCATCACTTACGCGGTGGCTTTGGGTAAGGAAGTGCGCATGGAGGTCATCATGCCCGTGCTGATGGGTCTGATCTTCACCATCATCGGCAATTACCTGCCCAAATGCAAGCAGAATTACACCATCGGCATCAAGATCCCGTGGACGCTCAACAGCGAAGAAAACTGGAACAAGACCCACCGCTTTGCCGGTCGTCTTTGGACGGTCTGCGGCATCGTTATCATGCTCACCGGCTTCTTCGGCGGTGTTTGGATCTTCTTTGGTGTTGCGCTTTTGATGGTTTTGGCACCGTTTGCTTATTCCTATCTCCTGCACCGCAAGGGTATGTAAATGACAAGGCACGGCAGAAATTTCTGCCGTGCCTTTGTTATCTTCCATTATCCCAAACGGGCGCCGGCGGGGATGGCGTCGTCGATCATAATGAGATTCAGCTTTTCCTCGCCCTTTTCGGTGTGGACAGCGCTCAACAGCATACCGCAGGACTCGCGACCCATCATCTTTCTGGGGGGCAGATTGACGATGGCGACCAACGTCTTGCCGATCAGCTCCTCGGGCTTGTAGAACTTGGCAATGCCGGAGAGGATCTGACGGTCGGTGCCGGTGCCGTCATCGAGGGTGAACTGCAGCAGCTTATCGGACTTCTTCACGGGAACACAGTCCTTGACCTTCACCGCGCGGAAATCGCTCTTGCAGAAGGTGTCGAAATCCACAGTTTCCTCGCTGTAAGGCTCGATCTCGATGGCGGGCAATGCCGCCTTGGCAGCCTGTGCCTTCAGTTCCTCCAGCGCAGCCAGCTCCTTTTCCATGTCGATTCTGGGGAACAGCGCAGCGCCGACGGTGGTCTTCCACGCCTTTTCTTCGGCAGACTCGTAGACCAACGCATCCCACACACGACTCTCTGCCGGAACATTCAGCTGATTCAGAATACTCTCGGCGGTGTCAGGCATGACGGGGGTGATCAGGATCGCGGCGATGCGGATGCACTCGCACAGATTCTTCAGGACAGACAGCAGTCTTGCCTTGGTGTCCTCACTCTTTGCCAGCACCCAAGGAGCAGTCTCGTCGATATACTTATTGGCGCGTCCGATCAGGCGGAACGCCTCGTTCAGACCCAGCGAGAACTGGAAGGCATCCATGTGGCGGGTATAGTTGGCAACCACCTCATCGGAAAGTGCCTTCAGCTCCGCATCCAGCTCCGCCGCTTCGCCGCCGAGGGTCAGGTCGCTGTCAAAGTACTTCTGCGCCATGGCGGTGGTGCGGGAAACAAGGTTGCCCAGCACGTTTGCCAGATCGACATTGATGGTGTTGATCAGCAGCTCGTTGGTGAAGTTGCCATCGGAGCCGAAGGGGAAGGTGCGCAGCAGGAAGAAGCGCAGAGCATCCACGCCGAAGCGCTCGCTGAGCAGATAGGGATCCACCACGTTGCCCCGGGACTTGGACATCTTTGCGCCGTTGAAATTCAGCCAGCCGTGACCGTAGACCTTCTTCGGCAGGGGCAGATCAAGGCTCATGAGCATTGCGGGCCAGATGATGGAATGGAAGCGGACGATCTCCTTGCCCACGAAGTGGACATCGGCAGGCCAGAAGGCAGACAGATCGTCATACTTGTCATTTTCAAAGCCCAGTGCCGTCATGTAGTTAAACAGCGCGTCGATCCACACATAGACCACGTGACCGGGGTCAAAATCCACCGGCACGCCCCATGTGAAGCTGGTGCGGGATACGCACAGACCCTCAAGACCGGGCTTGATGAAGTTGTTGACCATTTCGTTGACACGGCTGCGGGGCTCGAGGAAGTCGGTGTTTTCCAGCAGATCCTGAATGCGGTCAGCATACTTGCTGAGTCTGAAGAAGTATGCCTCCTCCTCTGCATCCATGACTTCACGGCCGCAGTCGGGGCATTTGCCGTCCACCAGCTGACTTTCCGTCCAGAAGGACTCGCAGGGCTTGCAGTACTTACCCTTGTAAGAACCCTTGTAGATGTCGCCGTTTTCATACATTCTCTTGAAGATCTTCTGAATGGCGGCAACATGGTAGTCATCGGTGGTGCGGATGAAGCGGTCGTAAGAGATGTTCATCAGCTTCCACAGATCCAGAACACCCTTCTCACCCAGCACGATGTTATCCACGAACTGCTGGGGTGTAATGCCGGCTTCCTTTGCCTTGTCCTCGATCTTCTGACCGTGTTCGTCCGTGCCGGTGAGGAACTTGACATTGTAGCCCTGCAGACGCTTGTAGCGTGCCATGGCATCGGTTGCCACCGTGCAGTAGGCGTGACCGATGTGCAGGTTGGCGCTGGGATAGT
>JAZNNV010000180.1:0-8446 GCA_045580465.1 Faecousia sp. | reverse complement strand
GTAGGGCGCCAGAAGAACATGGTCCGGCCCCGTTTTGTATTTAGATACCCAGAAGCTTTTTGGCATTCAGGGAGAAGATCTTTTCCTTTTCCGTATCCGTCAGGCGTTCGTCGTTCAGCACGCCGGCGATATAAATAGCGGGATTGCAGGTGGGATAATCCGTACCGAACAAAATGCGGTCAGCGCCCACGGTGTCCACCGCCCGCTTGAGCATGCCGTAACGGTGAATGCCCAAGCCGGAAATATCAAGGTAGTAATTGTCGCTGTACTTCATGCGCTCCATATGGCGCAGAAGGGCAGGACGCTCATTGGGGTGGGCGGCGACAAAAACAAGATTGGGGCGGCGCTTCACCATTTCGTCCACCGCGTCATCGTCCATGGGATGGAAGCTGACGATCATGTTGTGCTTTTCTGCTTCGTCAAGGAGAAGGGAGAGATTCTCGGAGCTGTAGCCCTCGCTCCAATCGTCGATATAGGGTACCAGCTCGCCGATCAGACGAACCCCCAGCTTGCTCATGCGCTCAATCTCAGCGACAGACTCTTCCACGTAGTCAGGATGAATGTGAAAGCCCGGTACGTAGAAATCGCCGTACAATTCCCGCAGCTGTAGTGCGTGGTCGTTGTTGGCTTTGATCTTTGCCCAACGATCTTCATTGTTGCCCAGCTGGATCACGCTGCCGCAGACCTTGGAAATGCCCAGATGGCGGTAAAGCTCCACGATCGTCTGTTCAGTCATAGGCACAACATCCTTATGGGCGCAGATATTGTGCGCCGCATCCGGGAACGGATGGGCATGAAAATCGATGATCTCAAAAGCCATAGCGAAGCCTCCGATTTGTATATTTATAGCTGTGTTTACAATATCATAGTTTTTCCTTTTTTTCAATCAAAATTGATTGACTTTTCTGTGGGTGGCGGTATAATGACCTCGAAATCAAACGGTCAGCGCAGATGCCTTGAAAGGGCAGGGAGGATGCTGCTATGAGAAGACGGGAAGTGAACATGCTCTCCGGCTCAATCACAAAGGGTGTGCTTGCGATTTGCATTCCCATAATGATCATGAACGTGATCCAGAATCTGTTCAATATCGTGGATATGGCGGTGCTGAAAAGCTATGACGACAGTGGCATTGCTGTCGGCGCGGTGGGTGTCTGCGGCACGCTGATCACCATGATCACGGGTCTGGTGATCGGAATCTCCTCGGGTGCGAATGTGACCGTTGCCGCCTTTATCGGCGAGGGAGACCGGGACAAGGTCGATCGGGCAGTGGGTACATCCTTTGCCGTGGCGCTGATGGGCGGCGCACTGCTGCTGGTTATCGGTGTCTCCTGCGCGGAGCTTTTTCTGACGTGGAACAACTGTCCGCAGGAGCTGCTCGACGGCGGTTCAACCTATTTCCGCCTCTATTTTGCGGGCGTTCCGCTGCTGCTGATCTATAATTTCTGTGCCTCCATTCTGCGTGCAGCCGGCGATTCCCGCAGACCGATGCTGTATTTGATCATCAGCGGCGCGGTGAAGGTTTCGTGCAGCTATTTCTTTATTGCGGTGCTGAAGCTGTCCGTTGTGGGCGTTGCACTGGCGACGATCATTTCGTGGAGCGTTGCGTCGGTGCTGAGTATCCGCGCATTGCTGAAAAATGCCGGAATGGTTCGTCTGAAGCCCAAAATGATCCGCTTTTATAAGCAGGAGCTGGGGCAGGTGCTTCGCATTGGTGTGCCGGCAGGTCTGCAGCAGGGACTGTATTCTCTTGCAAACGTGGTGATCTCCGCGGCGGTGAACAGCTTCGGACCGGACGCAACCACCGGCATTTCCATTGCCAACAACTTCGACGGCATTCTCTATCAAATCTCAACGGCGCCCGCCTTGGCGGTGATGCCCTATGTCAGCCAGAACATCGGTGCGGGCAACATCAAGCGCGCGGCAAAGTCGGTTGGAAGAGGCGTCCTGATCACCCTTGCGCTGGGCGCCACCTTCGGTGCGTTGTCGGCGATTTTCTCGCGGCAGCTTTCGTCGATCATGTCGGACAGTCCGGCGGTGATCGCCTATTCTCAGCAGAAAATGATCATCATTTCCAGCACCTATTTTATCTGCGGCATCAATGAGATCATGGGCTCTGCTTTGCGGGGCATGGGAAGACCCAATGTCGCAACCGTTTCGACGCTGATTTTCATGTGCGCCTTGCGATTTGTGTGGGTCTACGGAGTTTTTCCGCTCTATCCGAATCTGACATTCTTGTATTTGGTCTGGCCCATTGGCTGGATACTGTCGATCGTGATGCTGCTTTGCTTCTTCTTCCCGACACTTCGAAAGCTTCGTATCCGTGTTTGATTCAAAAAGCACAGTCCTTGTGGACTGTGCTTTTTTATCGGATGATGGAATCCTTGTATTCCTTGGGGGTCATTTTGGTGTAGACCTTGAAGCATTTAGAGAAATACTGTGGATTGTCAAAGTGGAGAAGGTCGGAGATCTGTGTAATGTTGTACTTGCCCTCTCGGATCAGGCGGCGTGCCTCCTTGATCTTCAGACTGTTGTAGTAGTGGATGATGCCGCTTCTGCGGTAGAGGGCGAATTGCTGCTTGACGGTGCTTTCGCTTTTTCCCACGTGCCGTGCCACATCGGCGATGGTCAGCCTGCCGTAGATGTTGGCGTGCAGGAAGTCCAGAATTTCCTTGATGTGATAAGGCACATCCACACCGTCGATGACAAAGCTTTGGCGCATGGATTTGGTCACCACATCGGTGTTTCGGCAGAGCTTGATGAGAAAAATCTCCAGCAGGTTTTTGGTCATCTGGCTGCTACCGAAGGGGCTGGGGGAGACTTTGTTGAGCTTTTGCAGCAGGGGATCGTGTTCGTCCTCCAGCCGGAAGCAGGAGGTTCCCTCTGCCATCAGCGTGGACAGCAGACTCTTTTCCTCCGCGCTCAGGCGGAAAATCTTTCCGTCAAAGCGCTTCATGGCGCGGCTGTTGCAGCGGAAGGTGATGATGCTGACGTTGGGCGCAACGGTGTTGTTGCCTGAGAGATTGTGAAATTCGTTGGGCTTGTGGAAGGTCATCTCGCCGCTTTTGAGGATGAAACGGTTTGTATCGGCGGTACAGAGCATTTCGCCCTTGTCGATGTAGACCATCTCCCAAAAGTCATGTGCTTCGCCGTCGTAATAGAAATTTTTGGGCAGCTCCATATAGAAGATGGTCATGATTCTGTCCACATTGAAAAGCTTTTCAAATCCCTGACCAGTAAAATTATCTTCCATGCCGCACCTCCGCTGTCTGATTTTACAAATATTATAACTGATTTCGCACTCCAATGCAAGACCTGCGCAGGTATAATAAAATCAGAAAAGCAATACCCCAAAATCTAATGAAAGAGGGCAATATTATGAATTTCAATTCTACCGTCAAGGGCTCCGCGCTGGAAGGCTTCTATCCCGCAGGTTGGGACTTTGAGAAGATCGATGCCTGCATCGACGCACCGGAGAACATCACCGTCCGTCAGCCCCATTGGAACGAGGGCTTCAACCTTGTGCAGTGCGACGCACTGGGCGAGTTTGAGACCTACATGGGTCACGAGATCGCCATGCAGATCAAGCTGGCGAAGGAGCGTGGCGAAAAGGTCGCCTTCATCCTGCCCGTTGGTCCTATGGGCATGTACAAGTGGGTCGTCTACTTCCTGAAGGAGTGGAACATCGCCTGCGATCACGTCCATACCTTCAACATGGACGAGTGGGCTGACAGCGAGGGCAACACCCTTGCCCCCGACTCCAACGGCGCATTCCAGTACGCCATGGAGCAGGCTCTTTTCAATCCTCTGGGCGAGCTGACTGTCCCCAAGGATCAGAGAAACTTCGCCACCAAGGAAAATCTGCCCACCTATCCCGGCAAGATCGCCGCGCTGAAGGCAGAGGGCGCGAAGCTGGTGCTGGTCTACGGCATCGGCAGAATGTGCCACATCGCTTTCTGGGAGCCCACCTTTGCTGCTGATTATGCGGAGGCTACCGAGTGGGAGAAGGCACCTTACCGCATCGCAGCCATGCTGCACCCCCTGACCGTTGAGCAGAATGCGCTGACCAGCTTCAAGTCCAGAACCACGCTGGTTCCTTGCCGTGCCAACACCATCGGCCCCGGCCTGTTCCTGCAGGCTGACTACGCCATCGGCGGCGCTGACGGCACGCTGGGTCGCGGTATGCAGTGGCAGGGTATGTCTCTGTGGATGACCCTGCGCTACGGCAAGAATCCTTGGGTCACCTCCTCCTACATCCCCACGCTGCCCGGCAGACTGTTCTTCCTGAAGGATCTGGCAGGTCCGCTGGAGGCTGAGTGCAACTAAGCGCTCCGAAGGTAATAACATGAAAAAAGCTGTTATGTACGGCGCCGGTAACATCGGTCGTGGCTTCATCGGCGCGCTGCTGAGCCGCTCCGGCTATCAGGTGTCCTTTGTGGATGTTGCCATGCCGGTGGTGCAGGCGCTGCAGGAGAAGCACACCTATCCCGTGCGCTACGTTTCCAACGACGGCTACGAGGATGTCTGGACGGAAAATGTCACCGCCGTAGACGGCAACGATGGGGAAGCGGTGGCTTGCGCCATCGCGCAGTGCGACATTATGGCGACGGCGGTTGGCGTGCGGGTGCTGAAGTTCATCGTGCCGAACATCGTCGCCGGTCTTCGCAAGCGCTGGGCGGCAGGTGGCAGTGCGCTGAACATCATCATCTGCGAAAACCTGATGAACGCAAACCATGTCCTCGAGGGCATGCTCAAGGAGCAGCTGAGCGAGGAAGAGTGCAAGCTGTTTGATCAGACCGTGGGTCTGGTGGAGGCTTCCATTGGTCGCATGGTTCCCGTGCAGACGGAAGAGATGAAGGACGGCGATCCGCTGCGGGTCTGCGTTGAAAAGTACGGCTATCTGCCCGTGGATAAGGACGCCTTCAAGGGCGAGATCCCTGGAATTGCGGATCTCGTACCCTACAGCCCCTTCGATTTCTACCTCAAGCGCAAGCTCTACATCCATAATATGGGTCACGCCACCTGCGCTTATCTGGGCGACCTGCTGGGATTGGACTATATCTATCAGTCCATTGATCTGGCGGATGTGTACATCCTTGTAAAGAATGCCATGCTGGAAAGCGCGCAGGCACTGGCGGCGCAGTACGATGCGCCATTGAAGCCGCTGATGGATCATATCGACGATCTGCTGGGTCGTTTCACCAATGCTGCGCTGGGGGATACCTGCCAGCGCGTGGGTGGTGATCCTGCCCGCAAGCTGAGTCCCGAGGATCGTTTGATCGGCGCGGGCAAGCTGGCACTGCAGCAGGGGATTACCCCGTGCCACATCGCGGTGGGCGCGGCTGCCGGTGTGCGCCGGTATCTTGCGGAAAACGGCAGCGAGCAGACCATGGAAAATGCCATCGCGGTTTTGCAGGAGGTATCCGACCTTGCCGCCGACGAGCCGCTGGCGAAGCTCATTTTGTCTTTCTATCAGATGCTTCTGGATGGCGCGGACATTCCCGCGCTGCGCAGAGCCGCAGCCCGTCTGCAGGCACAGAGCCTGAAAAACGCAATTTAACGACGATCGCCGCACCCAGTTTCGGGTGCGGCGATTTTGCGCTTTTAGTTTTTTGTTGCGTCTTCCCGTGCTTTGATCAGGTCAGCGTAGATATCTTGATGCCTTTTGTGGATTTTTTGAATTTGCGCTTTGGTGAGAATGCCCTGCTCGTAGGCTTCCTTCAGTTCCCATACCTCTCCGTCGCGATACGCGTATAAGGCAAAGAATTCTCCACCTTCTTCGAATGTATAGCCGGCAAGCTCATAATCCGGGTGCGGAAGATCGATGGACATTTTGTCTGTACCATTACTTTGAACGATGATCCAGTCATTGATGGTTCCGTAGTAAGGCTCCTGCCAGCTTGCAGTGGTTTTGCCCCAATAAATGACCTCGTCGTATTTCAGCACGATCTTGTGTTTGATCGTTGTTTTCAGCTCATCAGACAGTTCATCCTGGTAGAGCGCGTCGGGACTGCGAAGCGTTTGACATCCGGCAAAGAGCGGCAGGATCAGCGCCAATAGAAGTGCAATGGCGATCAGCTTGAACTTATGCATAATGATTCTCCTTTCCAGTTGTTCAAAGGTTTTCCCTTTCACCATAATAATCTCGGAGAAAGCGATTTTATTGCATCGCAGAAAAAATTATTTTATCTGTGCGGATTTGATGATGCGCTCCACAAATTCCCACACCGGCGGATCCAACCAGCGGTCGTAGACCACACAGGAATAGAGCGCCTGATGGCGGTTGACCAGCGGGATGTAGTGAACGCCCTCCAGCGGCAGGATACATTCGTCGGGGACGATGGTGATGCCAAGCCCGGCGCACACCAGATTCAGGGCGCTACTGACGGTGTTGACCTGACAGACGAACTGTTGAGGAACGTCCGGGCGGCTTGCCCAGTCCTCGAAATTGTGATCCATACTGTGGCTGAAGCCAATCTGCGGATAGCTGGCAAGCTCCGATGCGTTCAGCTCCGTGCGCTGCGCCAGCTCATGACCATTCGGAACGGCAACGTAGAAGTTACGTTGGCGCAGCTTGCGAAAGTGCAGGCTGCGGTCGCGGGAGGTAACATCCACGATGGCGAGATCCAGCTTCTCCTGATGCAGCAGCTCCATCAGATCTCTGGCAGAGCCTTCTGTGATGTGAAAGCGAAAGCGGTTGGAGTCGCGCACATAGCTTGCCATGATCTGGGAGATCACGCCCTGCAGCGCGCCGGACACGAACCCCAGTCGGATGACAATGGGGGCGTTGTCGCGGCTGGACAGGAGCATTTCCGTGGCGGCAGACAGCTCCGACATGGCGGCATCGACTTTCTTCTGAAAATACCGTCCCTGCTCCGTCAGGCGGATGTTTCTTCCGACCTTCTCAAACAGCTTGACACCCAGCTCGTTTTCAAGGCTGCGGATGGCGCTGCTCAGCGACGGCTGGGAAATTTCCAACCGCGCGGCGGCGAGGGTATAATGCTCCAGCTCTGCCAAGACGGAAAAATAGCGCAGGTAATTGTAGTTCATTTGACAAACCCCAATCTATAGTTTATATCTATGAATATAATATCATAAACTTATTTATTTTGGCAAGTGAAATGAGTATAATTCTTTCTGGATCAAGCGGAAATACTTGGTTATCCGTTGACAATACCGCTATTTCCGTGTAAAATTATGTATATCATGCGCATAGCGCTGAAAATTAGGAGGAAATAAAATGGCAATCGTTTATGACGAGAATGGCAAGTACGTAGACGAAAAGGGTTTTGTAAAACTCGATCCCACCAAGTTCGCTGACTGGCAGATCGCCGAGGAAGCAGAGAAGACTCTGCCCTCTGTCGACTACTTCCGCGAAAAGCTGGGCCTGCTGCCCGAGGAAATCATCCCCTACGGCAAGACCCCCAAGATCGACTTCATCAAGGTTATGAACCGTCTGAAGGACAAGCCCGATGGCAAGTTCATCGAGGTTACCGCTGTTACCCCCACCCCCTTCGGCGAGGGTAAGTCCACCGTTTCTCTGGGCCTGATCGAAGGTCTGGGCTACATCGGCAAGAACGCAGGCGGCGCTCTGCGTCAGCCCTCCGGCGGCCCCACCATGAACGTTAAGGGCACTGCTGCCGGCGGCGGCAACGCTCTGCTGATGCCCATGACTGAGTTCTCCCTCGGTCTGACCGGCGATATCAACGACATCATGAACGCTCACAACCTGGCCATGGTCGCTCTGACTGCCCGTATGCAGCACGAGCGCAACAACACCGACGAGTGGCTGGCAAAGAAGGGTCTGAAGCGTCTGAACATCGACCCCACCCGTGTTGAGATGGGCTGGATCATCGACTTCTGCGCACAGAGCCTGCGTAACATCGTCATCGGCCTGGGCGGCCGTCTGGACGGCTTCACCATGCAGTCCAAGTTCGGCATTGCTGTCGGCTCCGAGCTGATGGCTATCCTGGCTGTTGCCAAGGACCTGAAGGACCTGCGCGAGCGCATCGGCAAGATCGTTGTTGCTTACTCCGTCACCGGCGAGCCTGTTACCTGTGAGGATCTGGACGTTGCCGGCGCTATGGCAGCTTGGATGCGTAACGCTATCAACCCCACCATGTGCTACTCTGTCGAGCATCAGCCCGTTCTGATCCACGCCGGTCCCTTCGCAAACATCGCGATCGGTCAGTCCTCTGTTATCGCTGACCGTCTGGCACTGAAGCTGTTCGACTACCATGTCACCGAGTCCGGCTTCGCAGCTGACATCGGCTTCGAAAAGTTCTGGAACGTCAAGACCCGCCTGTCCGGTCTGACTCCCAACGTTTCCGTCCTGGTTGCTACCGTCCGCTCCCTGAAGATGCACGGCGGCGGCCCCAAGGTCACCCCCGGCGCACCCCTGCCCAAGGAGTACAAGGAAGAGAATCTGGAGCTGCTGGAAAAGGGTACC
>JAZNNV010000179.1:0-6983 GCA_045580465.1 Faecousia sp. | reverse complement strand
ATCTACAACATTGAGACCGGCGAGGCAGTTACACCTGTCTACACCGTCAGTGTTGAAGGCTATGCAGCAGATAAGATCGGTTCCACTACCGAGGCAACTGCAATTGCAGTTATGAAGTACGGCGATGCTGTCGCTGCACTGCTGGCAGGTTGATCTATAAGATCAACTGCCATCCCAACGATGAAATGCCAGCTAGATTTTTCAAAACTGGTGTTTTATATGATTCCAACATAAGGAGGTGTAGAGGAATGAAGCTGTTCGAGATGCCTTATGCAGAGGTCGTGAAGTTCAACGTTACTGACGTTATCACTACCAGCGTTGAGGAAGAGGAAGATCCCCTCATGCCCCCCTGCGGCTAATTAGCGGTTTTTCCCGGGCGGGAGGGGTGCAAACCCCTTCCGCCTAAATCTAACGATACACTAGGAGAAATGTTATGCGTAGTAAAGCGTACAAGCAGATGCGTGAGCGTTTGGTGGCTGCTGCCAAGGCGCAGAGAAAACCGATATTGGGTCACTTCGAGCTGACGTCACGGTGCAATTTGGATTGCAAAATGTGCTATGTGCATAACCTGAATAATGCCGAAGCGCTGAAAAAAGAATTGTCTACCGAGCAGTGGAAGCGGATCTTTGATGAGGCGTATGACTGCGAAATGCTGTATGCCACGCTCTCCGGCGGCGAATGCTTGCTCCGCAAGGATTTCAAGGAGCTGTATCTTCACTTGTGGAATAAGAAAATCTGGATCACAGTCATGACCAACGGCGTGTTGCTCAATGACGATTATCTGGAATTTTTTAAAACATATCCCCCGGAAATGGTGCAGATCTCGCTGTATGGCTGCAATGAGGATGGATACCTCAATGTGACCGGACACAAGGGCTTTGAAAAGGCACTTGCGGCAATTACTGCCCTTGAAAAGGCGGGAATTGACGTCAGTGTCGTGGTGACACCCAGCAAATATATGAAGGATGACTATATCAAGATCCTTCGGTTTTGCAAGGATCATGGTATCTCTGTCAAGCTGACGAATATCATGCTGATCCCCAACCGCGATGAACCAGAAAAGAACGATTACTATTTGAGTAACGACGAGACATTTGAACTGGCAAAGCAGAGAGCAGAGCTGTATGCCACGCTGGTGCCGATGGAAAATACCCCGGAGCCCTTTGGCTGTATGTGCGATACGCAGGTTAAGGGTTTGACCTGCAATGCAGGCAACTGTCTGGCGACGATCACCTCTGAGGGTATGATGTATCCCTGCGCAAGCGCCATGATCAGCGGCGCATCGCTTCTGGAAATGAGCTATGCGGAAGCGTGGGAGGCGACTAAGAAGGCGGTCGATCAGGTGGTGCAGGCAGTGGAATGCATCGGCTGTGCTTATGAAGGGACTTGCCCCAAGTGCCCGACGTTCCGGTTCAAGGATATGTATAGCGGTCATTGCAATCCGGAAATTTGCGAACTGACCCGCAGAATGGTCGCAGCCGGCGTAAAGAAGCTCAAAAAGCAGCCGACAAACTGCGATTGATTTCCCTCGATCACGTGCGGAAGTTGTAAAAAGCTCCACGCAAGGAAGTGTGGGGCTTTTCGCCTGTAAGCGGGGAATGGACATCGCAAACGGAGAAGCATTGTGCAAAGGTGGCAAATAACAGAAACTTCACCAAAAAAAGTTGACACTTTATGCGTTTTTTGTTATATTTAATGATGTATAAGTATGGTACGCGATGGTAAATTGTGTAAAATCAATGAATTTTTGTGATGGATAGGTAATTATGGAACAATTCTTGATGCAGGCTGCCGGACGGGTGGTAGCAGTATCTGCGCTGTTTGAATCCACCCGGCAATATTGCAGCGAGTATCTCTGCGAGGGCGAGCCGGATTTTTCGGTGACCATCACACCGCAGGATCTTGCCTTCGAGCGTGAGAAAGCAATGCAGGAGGATGCGGCGGAGGGACTTCCCCCGCGCAACCTTGAGGATCCGCTTCTTGAGCGCACAGCCGTGCAGAGAAAAATTGCGGAAGAATTGTTTGCATACGATACGATCCTGTTCCATGGCTCTGTAGTTGCGGTGGATGGAGAAGGCTATCTCTTTACCGCCAAGAGCGGCACCGGAAAATCCACTCACACCCGTCTTTGGCGGGAGCTGTTTGGAGAGCGTGCGGTGATGGTCAACGACGACAAGCCCTTTTTGTGCGTAACGCAGGATGGGGTTATGGTCTACGGTTCTCCGTGGAACGGAAAGCATGGTCTTGGCTGCAATATCTGTGTGCCGTTGAAGGCGATCTGCATTTTGGGACGTGGTGAGCACAATGTGATTCAGAAAGTTCCTGCCGCTGACGCGGTGCCGATGCTGCTGCAGCAGAGCAACCGTCCGATGCAGCCGGGTTTGCTGGCAAAGTATATGGACATTTTGGACCGGATCGCTCAAAAAGCGGGCTTTTACCGACTGGCATGTACGGTTGACCGAAAGGCCGCGATTATCGCATACGAAGCGATGTCCGGCAAAGCATATGGGAGCAAGAAGATGGAAGACGGACTGCGCAACGAAAACGGAAAGCTGGTTTACTATCGGAACGGTGTGCCTTGTCATGCCGGTGCCATTAAGGTGGACGGCGATATTTATTACATTTCCTCCAAGGGTATGGCGGTCAAGGGTCGTCACCGGGTCCACAGAGATATGACCAACGGACTCCTGAAGCGTGGCACATATACCTTCGGCGAGGATTACAAGCTGGTCGAGGGCTCTTATGAGGCGCCTGCGAAAAAGAATAAAAAAAGAAGATTGAAGACGAAGGAAATTGAATTCCTGATTTTTGTGGCGGTAATTGTCGCGGTGATTTTGCTTCGCACAATTTTGAAATCCGCTTAAGCACAGCGTAAAAATTGAGAGGAGATACCGATTATGAAGATTAGAGAAGGTTTTTTGCTGCGTCAGGTTGCCGGCCAGTCTGTGGTTCTGCCCTGCGGTGAAGAGATGGACCTGAATATGATGATCAACCTGAACGATACCGGCGCGTTTCTGTGGAAGCACCTGCAGGAGGAGACTTCTGAGGAAGCTCTGGTAGCGGCTCTGTTGGCAGAGTATGATGTAGACGAGGCAACAGCACGTGTGGCTGTCAGCGGATTTGTCGCAAAGCTGGAAGAAAATGGATTTCTTGCCTGATAATGATTTTACGCTGGAGCAGCTGATGCCCCTGATCCGGGAATGTCTGGAAATGGGGAAAAATGTGCGGCTGTCTCCCAAGGGCGTCAGTATGCTGCCAATGCTTCGGCAGGGTGTGGATACTGTCGTGCTGTCACCGATCAAGGGGAAACTGAAAAAGTATGACCTGCCTCTTTATCAGCGAAGAGGCGGGCATTACGTGTTGCACCGTATCGTCAAGGCGGGGGAGACCTATACCTGCGTCGGTGATAACCAGTTCGAACTGGAAAAGGGACTGCATGAGGATCAGATGATCGCGGTCGTGGTCGCGTTCACACGGGGTAAGAAGCGTTACAGTGTCGAAGATTTCCGCTATCGGTTCTACTGTCGCTTTTGGCACTACAGCCGCCCGATCCGTCGCTTCTGGCGGCGGGGTGTTGGTTGGCTTCGGAGGCTTTTGAAATGAAAAAACTTCCCGTTTTATGGATATTGCGGAAAATGAAGCGCCGTATTCCGGCGATTATTCTGCTGGTTGCCGCCCGGGCTGGACATGCGTTGGCGTCGGTTTACTTTGCCCTTGGAACGAAGGCGGTCATCGACAACGCGGTCGCGGGGGACAACCAGCTGTTTCTCCGTGCCTGCCTGCAGCAGCTTGGTATTATCGCGGCGATTTTGCTTTGTATCGTGCTGTCGCACCATTTGCATGACCGCCTGTCGATGAAGCTGGAAATCGACTGGAAGCGAAAATATCTGCATGGCTTGCTGCACGGCGACTATGCCGCCATTTCCCGCTATCACAGCGCGGAGCTTTTGAACAGACTGAATAATGATGTCGCCAGAATCAACAGCGGTGTGCTGACGATTTTGCCGAACTTTGCCGCAATGATCACCCGGCTGCTGGCGGCGGTGCTGGTATTGGGTGCCATGGATGCGAAGTTTACCCTTTTGATCGCGATGATCGGTGTGCTGGTGATCGGTATGACCGCCATCATTCGCCGCAAGCTGAAGGATCTGAACAAGCAGGTCAGCCAGCACGACGGCAGGGTTTCGGGCTTCCTGCAGGAAACCATGGAAAAGCTCCTGATGGTGCAGGCGATGGATGTCTCTGCTGAAGTGGAACGTCGCGCGGATGAGCTGATGGAGGATCGATACAAGGTTCAGCGCAAACGCAAAAATATTTCGTTGCTTTCCCATACCTGCATGCGTATGCTGTCCTACGGCGCAACCTTTTTGGCGCTGATCTGGTGCGCAAACCGGGTGCTTCTGGGTCAGATGAGCTTTGGCTCGCTGACGGCGATGACGACGCTTGTCAGTCAGCTGCAGCAGCCCTTCACGGGTCTTTCCGGCGTGATGCCCCAGTACATGGCGATGATCGCATCGGCGGAGCGTCTGATAGAGCTGGAGGAGATCCTGGGTGAGCCGGTGGAGCCCTGCCAGCCGGATGTTTATGAAAAAATGCATGCCGTCGGCGCAGATGAGCTGACCTTTGCCTATGACCGCGACTGTATTCTGGAGGATGCCTCTTTTACCCTTCGCAAGGGTGAGTTTGCTGTCATCGCCGGTCATTCCGGCATCGGCAAAAGCACCCTTTTGAAGCTTTTGCTTGGCGTTTTCAGCCCGAAAAGCGGTTGCTTATATGTGGATGTGGGGGATGAAAAAATCCCGCTGGATCGCACCACGCGGGGCTTGTTCGCCTATGTTCCGCAGGGAAATCTCCTGCTCAGCGGTACGCTGCGGGATAACATCATGCTTACCAATCCGGATGCAACGGATGAGCAGCTCGCGGAGGCGATCCGTGTCAGCGCGATGGACGATTTCCTGCCGTCGCTGCCGGAGGGTCTGCAGACCCGTCTGGGCGAGAGCGGCGCCGGTCTTTCGGAGGGTCAGGCGCAGCGTTTGGCGATCGCCCGTGCTGTGGTCAGCGGCGCACCGATCCTGCTGCTGGATGAATGCACCTCAGCCTTGGATGAAGCGACAGAGCGTAAGGTTCTGCAGAATCTGAAGGCGCTGCCCGGACGGACCTATCTTGCAGTGACCCACCGCCCTGCGGCGATGGAGCTGTGCGACTGGAAGCTGGAGATCCGGGCAGGGAAGATCGTTGCAGAGAAAATGTGAGGATCAGAAAGAAGGGCTACCAATGATTTTACAGCATGGACGTCCTGCGGACATGGCAGGACGCTTGGATAAGGAAATTCGGGTCTATGATTTTCTGGATCGGCTGGGCATTTCCTATGAACGGGTCGATCACGAGGTGGCGATGACTATGGAGGTCTGCGCCGCCATCGATGGCGTCCTCGGCACGACCATCTGCAAAAATCTGCTGCTGTGCAACCGGCAATGTACGGATTTTTACCTGCTGATGCTGCCGGGCAGCAAGCCGTTCCGCACTTCGGAGCTGTCGAAGCAGATCGGCTCGTCCCGCCTGAGCTTTGCCGATGGTAAGTACATGGAGGAATTTTTGGACATCACCCCCGGCTCCTTGAGCGTGCTGGGTCTGATGAACGACAAAAATATGCGCGTTCAGCTGCTGATCGACGAGGAGCTGCTCCAAGCCGAAGCGCTGGGTTGCCATCCCTGCATCAACACCTCCAGCCTGAAGATCACGACAAAAGATCTAATGGAGAAGATCATTCCTGCTATGGGTCATGCCCCCCGGATGGTCAGCCTCTCCACACCTGAATAAAATCAAAGCCACCGATCCGAATGGACCGGTGGCTTCTTTTGCGGCAAGGCAGAAAATGTGGTAATTGAAATCACGTAAACGCGACAGCAGAAGAGAGAGAACACTTCCTGCCTCCCGCATTCACACCCTCCAAAGAGGGGGAGTGGCGTCTTGTGCAGGAATATTGTAGCATCTCTGCTTCAAAAGTGTTATCACGATTTACGTGAAATACTTGCACAATTTTAGGCAAAAAAAGTGCAACAAAGTTGTTGACGGTGGTTTCTGTGTGTGCTAAAATAAGTCAGAGGTGATATCATGAACGGCACGATCAACTGCATCTATCAAATAGGCGCACGCAGCGTCCTCTCACGTGAATGGTGGGAGGGAACCAATATTTCCTTGACCGCCAGTAAGCTCTATTATGTGGAAAAAGGTGCGATCGTCGTGCAGATCTACGGCCAGACTATTACGGCAGGGCCGGGAGATCTGATGCTGATTCCGCCACGTGTCGTGCATTCGTGCTGGATGACGGAGGATAACTATGCGGAAAAATGCTGGTGTCACTTCAGTATGAGAAATTCCGCCGGAGAGTTCTTTGAGCGGTTTGAGCTGGAGCCGGTGCTGCATGTGCCGGACCGTGAGGTGGTGCGAAAGCTGTTTGACCAGCTGTTTGCATCGCACGATATGCCTGCCCCCCAGCGGGATCTGGCAGCAACCACTGCCCTGTGCGGACTTGTGCAGTATTACTTAGATCATACCAAGGTTTCTTCCCGTGAATATTCGGCAGATCGTGTCATCAAGGTAATTGATTACATCAATCGGCATTATACGGAGAATCTCTCCCTGGAGCAGTTGGCAGAGGTTGCAGGTTATTCCACCACCCACCTGAGCAAGCGTTTCCGGGAGGTGACCGGCAGACCGCCTGTTCAGTATCTGAACCTGATCCGAATTGATCGGGCAAAATATCTTTTGCAGTATACTGTTGATCCCATTGGAAGTATTATGGAGCAGTGCGGCTTTACCAGCGCTGCCTATTTTGCCCGTGTTTTCAAAAAAATGCTGGGCTATTCGCCTCAGGCGTTCCGGGAACTGAACCGCACCAAAATCGTGAGAAAATAACAAGAAGAACCCTCCGGCTCAGCCGGAGGGTTTCTGCTTACTTTTCGTTTTTGTAGATTTCCTTG
>JAZNNV010000178.1:0-1762 GCA_045580465.1 Faecousia sp. | reverse complement strand
ACTTCGTGCCGTCTCCCCACCCCGTGGGGAGCAGCCCCAACCCCTCTCCAAGGGGAGGGGTTATATATGGAGGGTGCTGCGCACCTTACAGGTGCCGTCCTCTCTGGCACTTCGTGCCGACTCCCCACCTCGTGGGGAGTCACCCTCCACCCGACAAAGGCTGTTGCCTTTTAAAACCATTATCGCCCTATAATTACCGGATCAACATTTTACTTGGAAATATTCAACACCTCAAAATGCAGCTCGCCAGCCGGTGCGTCTACGATGAATACATCACCTACGCGCTTCTTCATCGCGCCCTTGCCGATGGGGGAATCATCGGAGATCTTGTGCTCCTTGAAGTTGGCTTCGGTCGTGCCGACGATCTTCAGCTCCTCGATCTTGCCGTTGTCAAGTCTCTTGATGGTGATGACGGAACCGATACCGATCTCGTCAACAGAGATATTGTCATCCTCTACGACCTCGGCATTGTCCACCATTGCCTGCAGTTCCGCGATTCTGCCTTCCAGGATCGCCTGCTCATTTTTTGCCTCGTCATACTCAGCGTTCTCGGACAGGTCGCCGTAGGAACGCGCTTCCTTCAGTTTCTGTGCAACCTCCTGACGCTTGACGGTGATCATCTCCGTCAGTTCCTGCTGCAGCTTCTCATAACCCTCACGGGACATCTGGATCTTTGCCATGCTTATGCTCCTCTCTACTGCCCGCGTCTTTGCGGCAGTGCCACATACGAAAAACAAGCCCCGGAATACCGGTGCCGTTTCACTATCCATATTATTATAGTACATTTCGGTGGAATTGTCAAGGGATTTCCGCAAAATTTACATGAAAACCGCCTGCCGCCGGGACGTGTTTCCCCGGAGACCCGTCCGCAGTCCGGCAAGCTGCCGCCGCGCTGTTTTTTTTGCCAAAGCCCCTCTGCACTATGGGCTGAATTTCAATCAAACTGCCAAATTTGGCAAAATCCCTTGACAAAGCACTGAAATTGGTGTATGATTAAACAGGACGTAATACAAGAAACTATAGCGTTTCGATTCTGATGTGCAAAGCATTCTGATTCGGAACGCTATTTTTATTAAAGGAGGCAATTCTATGTCAGAATCCACAAGTTTTTCCAATGTGCCTGAATATTTCGGCTGCAACGTATTCAGCGATACCGTGATGCGTGACAGACTCCCCAAGAACATCTATAAAGCTGTCCAGCGCACCAAGCAGTTCGGCATTGCTCTTGATCCTGCGGTTGCCGATGTGGTCGCCAATGCCATGAAGGACTGGGCGGTGGAGCATGGCGCGACCCATTATACCCACTGGTTCCAGCCCATGACCGGTGTCACAGCGGAAAAGCATGACGCATTCCTTTCCCCCTCCGCACACGGCAGGATCCTGCTGGAATTTTCCGGCAAGGAGCTGGTGAAGGGCGAGCCGGATGCATCCTCTTTCCCGTCCGGCGGTCTCCGTGCTACCTTTGAGGCACGCGGCTATACGGCATGGGATCCGACCTCCGATGCCTTCATCAAGGACGATTCCCTCTACATCCCCACCGCATTCTGCTCCTACACGGGCGAGATCCTCGACAAGAAGACCCCCCTCCTGCGTTCCATGAACGTGGTCAGCGAGCAGGCACTGCGTATCCTGCGCCTCTTCGGCAATACCACAGCGACCCACGTCATGACAACGGTCGGTGCGGAGCAGGAATACTTCCTCGTTGATAAGGCGGACTATGACAAACGTGAGGATCTGAAAGTCGGAGGCCAAGCGGTCTTAG
>JAZNNV010000177.1:0-17420 GCA_045580465.1 Faecousia sp. | reverse complement strand
AGACAATTTCATCACACAACTCCTTGGCTCACAGAACGACATGGCTACGATCCGTCTTGGAGTCCGTAATGGACGCCATCCGCTCCATCCGTAACCGCCGCACGGAGATGAATGTGCCGCCGTCCAAGAAGGCAGAGCTTTATATCCTTGCGAACGATCCTGCCATCTTTGCAGAGGGTGAGGGCTTCATGCAGCGCCTTGCCTATGCTGACAAGGTCACGCTGTTGGAGAAAGAACCTGAAAATCTCGACGGTATGGTCACCTGCACCACCAGTGATGCGAAGATCTATATTCCCATGGGTCAGCTGGTGGACGTTGCCAAGGAGCTGGAGCGTATCGCCAAGGAGCTGGAGAAGAACCGCAAGTTCCTCGCATCCCTTGAAAGCAAGCTCTCCAATGAAGGCTTTGTTTCCCGCGCTCCTGAGGCTGTTGTCGCCGCAGAGCGTGAAAAGGCACAGAAGACCCGTGATCTGATCACCCAGCTGGAGCAGAGCGAAGCAGCTATGAAGAAGCTGCAGTAAATGAACAGAAAAACAGCGGAGCAAATGCTCCGCTGTTTTTTTATTTTTCTTCACGTTGGTGGCTGATCAGCTGCATATGACCGTCAACAATTAAAAATTCAAGATTACCGTAATAGTACCAACCCATTTGAAAGGCGTTATCGACATAAGGATCCATCGCCAAATAACGAACTATGTAACGGTTATCGCCGTGATCGGTCAGAGTATCGATGGTGTAGCCGTCGCCGCCCCCCATACCGCCGGTGATGATGGTGATCAGCCGGTTTTCGGTATCGATGGTCATGTGGTCCTTGTTGACCTCGGCGAGATAGGTGTAATCAAACACCTTGCCCAAATACTTCTGGGTAAAGGCATCCATTTCATCGATAGAGTAAACGATCGTTATGATGTAATCATCATTCATCTCCCAGCTGACCTGCGGGATATGCATTCTTACCCAGCTGAATACCGAACCGCCGGTGAGGTCCTCTACAGATTTGAAGGTGGGGATCTCCAGGAAAAGACGGTCAAGGAAGTACTGCACTTCCTCTTCAAGGGTATGGACGGGGATTTCTTCGGTCACTTCATCCTTGCAGGAATTACAGACACGGGTACCGATTCCGGTCTCGGTCATGCTGGGTGCTTTGGTAACAGTAAGGTTGCCGAGGTCGTGGCCAATGGCGTAAATCGGCTCGCTGTAGGTATCGCCACAGGCGCAGGCATAGACCCGGACACCATCAACGGTGCAGGTGGGGTCGGTCTGAGTCATGGTGTAATTATGCTGGTGCGGTGTTGTTGGTGTTGTTGGTGCTGTCGGTTCTGTGGGTGTATCTTCAGTGCAGGCACACAGTGCCAACGCCAGAACCAGCGCAATGGAAATCAAAAGAAGCTTTTTCATAATTATCTCTGCCTTTCAGGGAATTTTCCTGATTAATATAGCATGGGCAGAGGGATTATGCAAGGAAAATAAACTTTGCCTTCTGCACGAATGCGACAGTAATTGTCCAGGACAGCAATTATACTTAATCCCGTAAGTAACATCAAAGGAGGATAAACATGCAATTTACCAGTTATCTGGAAAACGGACGTTTGACAGTCGCGCTCAGCGGTGAGATCGACCACCATCGTGCAAAACACTACATTAAGGCAATTGCGGGGAAAATAGAAGCATACACCCCGGAGGTGTGCATTCTCGATTTTGAGGATGTCACCTTTATTGATTCTTCAGGAATAGCTGTTGTAATCAACGCTCTCAGAGCAATGACACAAATTGAAGGAAGACTTATGCTGACAGGCATGAGTGAGCAGCCGATGCGTGTTTTCCGTGCGTCGGGCATCGACAAATTGGTAGAAATTAAGGAGGCAGTATCATGAAGTTTGAAAATTATATGATCCTCGAGTTTCCCAGCCGTTCCAGCAA
This sequence comes from Faecousia sp., assembly GCA_045580465.1. Lineage (GTDB taxonomy): Bacteria > Bacillota > Clostridia > Oscillospirales > Oscillospiraceae > Faecousia. The sequence continues at coordinate 15,500 of JAZNNV010000177.1, read as the reverse complement.
CGAGGCTTTTGCGCGTTCCGCGGTTGCTTGCTTTGCGGCACAAATGGATCCGACGTTGGAAGAGTTGGGTGACATCAAAACCGCCGTTTCCGAAGCAGTGACAAACTGCATCGTTCATGCTTATCCTGATCATATCGGGCAAATCATGCTTCGCTGCAGAATTCTCAAAGACAATGTTTTTGATATCGTGGTCAAGGATAAGGGGATCGGCATTTCCGATATTGAGCAGGCTAGGCGTCCCATGTACACCACCGGTGGCAACGACCGCAGCGGTATGGGCTTTACCATCATGGAAAGCTTTATGACGTCCTTTGAGGTGACCTCTGTGCCGGGAAAAGGAACGACAGTACATATGAGACGTCGCATCCAAAAGCGCCAATGAGCCGCACAGAGGAGCTGATCGCGCAGGCGCAGCAGGGGGACAAGCTTGCATCGGAAGCGTTGGTCAACGAAAATGCGGGACTGATCTGGTCGGTTACACGCCGATTTCTCGGACGGGGGACAGAAGCGGATGATCTGTATCAGCTGGGTTGTCTTGGCTTTTTGAAGGCAGTGGAAGGCTTTGATCTTGCCTACGGTACGCAGTTTTCAACCTATGCAGTACCGAAGATAGCAGGGGAGATCCGTCGTTTTTTGCGGGATGATGGCGCCGTCAAGGTGTCGCGCACCATCAAAGAACAAGCCGCAACGATCAAATCAGCCCGCAACAAGCTGAATCACACACTCAACCGGGAACCTACAATCAATGAGATCGCGCAGGCCACCGGCTTGACACCCGAGGAAATCGCTACTGCGGAAAACGCAACCGCCGTCACGGAATCGATCCAGCGGGAGAATGGGGAAGATGGATTCAGCCTTGAAGATATTCTGTCCGACACCCAGACAGAGGACTCACTTGTTGAGAAAATTTCCTTGCGTCAGGCAATTTCAAAGCTTCCTGAACGGGAAAGGAATGTGATCCAGCTGCGCTACTTCCACGGCTTAACACAGGAGCGGGTTGCGCGGGTCATGGAGGTCAGTCAGGTTCAGATCTCACGAATTGAAAAGAAAGCACTCGCAATTCTGCGACAGCTGATGGATTAGCATAAATTTCTCTTTACCTTTTGACGAAAATGGGGTAAAATAGTTGTATCATATTTTGGCAGGTTACAGCTATGACAGAACAACTACAGCAGCGATTTTTGCTTGCCCGCCGCAAGTATATTGCCGATCAATTCCATAATCTGAACGCTATGCAGCGGGAAGCTGCCATGACAACAGAAGGTCCGCTTCTTCTGCTTGCAGGTGCAGGCAGCGGCAAGACCACCGTGCTGATCCACCGCATCGCCAATTTGATCCGTTTTGGCGCGGGAAGCGATCCTTCTGTAGATTTGATCCCCGATACCGTTATGGAAGAGGATGTGGAGTTTCTCGAGGGAATATCGGATACTTCTTCTGATCTGGATCACCGCCGCGCAGAGTATCTTTGTGCCGTAGAGCCCGCCGCACCTTGGGGCATCATCGCCATTACCTTTACCAACAAGGCGGCAAATGAGCTGAAAGAGCGTCTGATGAACATGCTGGGCGAAGAAGCACAGGATATATGGGCAATGACCTTTCATTCTGCCTGCTGTCGCATCCTGCGTCAGTGGATCGAACGGCTTGGCTACAGCAAGCGCTTTACAATCTATGACACCACCGATTCCGAGCGCATTATGAAGGACATCATCCGTGATATGGGTATGGACGAGAAGACATTCCCGGCGCGTTTTGTCCTGAGTGTGATCAGCAAGGAAAAGGATGCTATGGTTTCACCTGCGGAGCTGGAAGAACGGGCAGAAGAAGCCGGCGATCTGAAGCTGGGACATGTGGCGACGCTGTACAAAAAGTATCAGACCCGTCTTCGTGAAAACGATGCGGTTGACTTTGATGACATCATTCTTTTGACGGTCAAACTGTTGCAGGAGAATGACGATGTCCGTGCCTATTATCAGCGCAAATTCCGCTATGTGTTGGTGGATGAGTATCAGGATACGAACCATCTGCAGTATCTGCTGACATCACTTCTTGCAGGCGGACGTGAGAATATCTGCGTTGTGGGTGACGATGATCAGAGTATTTATCGCTTCCGCGGTGCGACGATTGCCAACATTCTGGACTTTGAAAAGCAGTATCGTGGCGCACGGGTGATACGATTGGAACAAAATTATCGTTCCACACAATCGATTCTGAATGCGGCAAACTCCGTGATCATACATAACCGCGGCAGAAAAGGAAAAAGGCTTTGGACATCCAACGGCGTTGGTCAACCGGTTGTGGTCTACGAAGCTGCCGATGAGCGTGCCGAAGCGTCCTTTGTTGCAGCTCAGATCATCGCGAAGCCTAAAGGTACGGATTTCCGTGACTATGCGATCCTTTACCGCACCAACGCCCAATCCAATGCACTGGAATATGCCCTCAAGCGCAACGGCATTGCATACCGCGTCATCGGCGGCACCCGCTTCTTTGATCGGGCTGAGATCAAGGATATGCTTGCGTATCTCTGTGTCATCAACAACCGTGCTGATGATCTGCGATTGAACCGCATTATCAACAATCCACCCCGGGGACTGGGCGCGAAATCTCTGGAGGTCGCCCAACGGCTCGCGGATGCGGAGCGCTGTCCGCTTTATGCAGTGATTTCCAACTGCAAGGATTACGCGCCCCTTGAAAAGACCGCGCCAAAGCTGAAAGCCTTTACCGATCTGATTGAAGGTCTGGCACAGCTTTTGGACGACGGCATGAGCCTGCCGGATTTCTATGAAGAGCTGATGCTCCGCTCTGGCTATGTGGAGATGCTGCAAAAGAAGGACACGGAGGAAAATAAGACCCGTCTTGAAAACGTCCGTGAATTGAAATCCAGCATCAACGCTTATGTTGAAAATGCGGAGACTCCGACACTTGCCGGCTTCCTTGAGGAGATTGCTCTCTATACGGATATTGAGGAATACAACGACAGCGACGATACTGTCGTGATGATGACCATGCACTCGTCAAAGGGTCTGGAGTTTCCTCATGTGTTCATTGTTGGCTGCGAGGACGGACTGTTTCCGGGCTTGAAGGCGATCGGCGATATGGAAGAGATGGAGGAGGAACGCCGCCTTTGCTATGTGGCAATTACCCGCGCAAAGAAAACGCTGACCATCACCCATGCCCGTCAGAGAATGCTTTACGGACGTACCAATTCTGCGCTTCCATCCCGCTTCCTGCGGGAGCTGCCCCAGGATGAGATCGTCAAAAAGGGCGGTTACGTGTATCAGCAGTATAGCCAGACTACCCAGCCTGCACAATACAGTAATTTCCGCAGCGCGCAGGAATTCGTTGCGCCCAAGCGGACTACGCTTTCCACTCCTGCAGCTGCAGCATCTACACCAATTCCCGAGCTGAAAAAGGGCGACATGGTCAGCCACAAGGCTTTTGGTAAGGGTATGGTGCTGTCTGTGATGAAGATGGGCGGCGATGCGCTGCTGGAGATCATCTTTGACGAAATCGGCACAAAAAAACTGATGGCGAAAACCGCCTTCGCCCATATGAAAAAGCTGTAATCATTTCGTGCTTTGCCCATACACTTGCAAGAGGTGATATGATGGGCAGATGGTTTCGGAAGATTGTTGCTATGATTTTGGCGATCGTAATGATCGCAATCCTTGCACTTGCTTTTTTTCGTATCAAATACCACGAAACAATCCGCACCTTGGCGCAGACGCAGGTTACGAACACCACCTCTGACCTGATCAACGATGCCATTGACGCACAGATCGATCGCGGTAACATTCAATATGACCGCATCGTCTACTTTGAAAAGGATCTTTCGGGCAAGATAACTGCCCTGAAGACCAATATGAGCGAGGTCAACCGGCTGAAAACGAGCATACTGAACATCATCAACGACGAGATCCTTGCCATGGATACGACGGACCTGGGGATTCCCGTGGGCAGTTTGATCCTGCCGGAAATGCTCTCCGGCAAAGGACCCCAGATCCCAATCAGGATCATGTCCATCAGCAATTCCGATGCGGCATTTGACAGCTATTTTACCCAGGCGGGGATCAACCAGACACTGCAAAAGCTGACCATGACCATCAGCGTGGATGTTTCCATTCTGGTACTGGGGCGTGCGGAGAGCTTTACCGTCACCAGTGAGGTGGTGGTAGCCGAAACGATTATTGTCGGTCAGGTACCCGACACATTTTTCCAAACCGGAGGCTTTTATGGAAGCTAGACAGAGAATCGATGAATTAATCAAAATTTTGCAGGAGGCAAACTATCTGTACTATGTGCAGGATGCCCCTGTGATGCCGGATTTTGAGTATGACCGGCTTTTGCGGGAGCTGGAAGACCTTGAAGCCGCCAACCCGGAGCTGATCCGCCAAGATTCCCCGACCCAGCGCGTTGGCGGTGAGGCGATCAGTAAATTTGAAAAGGTAGCGCACCCTGTACCGCTGATGAGCCTGCAGGATGTATTCTCCGAGGACGAACTGGCGGAATTCCTGCATAAAACCTTCGAAAGTTACCCTGCCAGCGTTTTTTCCGTTGAACCGAAGGTAGATGGACTTTCTGTTGCGCTGGAGTATATTGACGGTGTTTTTGTTCGCGGCGCGACTCGTGGCGACGGCAATGTGGGCGAGGACGTAACTGAGAATCTGAAGACCATCCAGTCCATCCCCATGCGCCTTGAGGGAGCGCCTGCGCGGCTGATCGTGCGCGGTGAGGTCTTCATGCCGAAGCGCAGCTTCGAGGCGCTGAACGAGCGTCAGGAGGCGGAGGGGAAGCCCCTCTTTGCCAATCCCAGAAACGCTGCGGCAGGCTCTTTGCGTCAGCTTGATCCCAAAATCGCGTCACAGCGCAAATTGCACATTCTAATTTTCAACGTGCAGCTGACAGAGGGTGTGGAGTTTGCGACCCATCAGGAATCTCTCGACTTTCTCAGAAAGCTTCGCTTCAAGGTGATCGATAATACCATGCTTTCGGATGTGGATGCGATCATTGCCCATGTTCTTGCAATCAATGAGATGCGGGAGCAGTTTACTTGCGATATCGATGGCGCGGTCATCAAGGTCAATGATCTATCCCAACGCGATCGGATGGGTGCTACCGCAAAGTGTCCCAAGTGGGCAGTTGCCTACAAGTACCCGCCGGAGATCAAGCCTACTGTTGTTGAGGATATTGTTGTACAGGTGGGCAGAACGGGCGTTTTGACCCCCAAGGCAGTTGTAAAAGCCGTCCGGCTTGCAGGAACTACTGTCACAAACGCCACCCTTCACAATCAGGACTTTATTTCGGAGCGCGATATTCGTATCGGTGATACTGTGCGCATCCGCAAGGCAGGAGAGATCATCCCGGAGATTTTGGATGTCGACCTGAGCAAGCGTCCTGCCGATGCAGTTCCGTATCTGCTGCCGCGGCAATGTCCCGTATGCGGCGCACCCACGGAAAAGGATGAGGATGGCGCATTCCTGCGCTGCACGGGTGTTGCTTGTCCTGCACAGCTGAGCAGGAATATCGCCCATTTTGTCAGCAGAGATGCCATGGACATCGATGGTCTTGGCAGCGCAATCGTCGATGCGTTGATCGAAAAGGGCTGCCTGCAGTCTCCTGCGGACATCTATTATCTGACACTTGATCAGCTTAAGAGCCTGTGGCAGAAGGGCGAGCTGGCAGCAAAGAAGCTCCTTACCGCCATCGAAGCAAGCAAGGAGCAGGATCTTGCACGGCTCATCTATGCCCTCGGCATCCGTCAGGTGGGTGCGAAGACCGGCAAGGTACTGGCTTCCCAATTCGGCACAATGGATGCTCTGATGAATGCAACTGTTGAGGAACTGACGGAAGTAAATGATGTGGGCGCTGTTACGGCAAAGAACATCTCCGATTGGTTTACCCAGCCACAATCCCGTCAGATGATCGAAAGACTGCGTGAAGCGGGACTCAATTTTGAGTCAAAGATCGTGCTTACCGACACCCGTTTTGCAGGAATGACCTTTGTTCTGACGGGCGCGCTGAGTAAGTTCACCCGTGAGGAAGCAACGGAGAAGATCGAGCTTTTCGGCGGTAAGGCATCCGGCTCTGTATCCAAAAAGACCACGTATGTTGTTGTTGGCGAAAATGCCGGCTCGAAAGAGCGCAAGGCACGGGAGCTTGGCATCCCGATCCTCTCCGAGGATGACTTCCTGAAGATGATCGAATAACAAAAAGCAGCGGAAGAACTTCTTCCGCTTCTTTTTACAGGCTGTAATCTACATCGTCGTATTTCTTAAAGTCCAAAGCCTTGGGCTTTCCGGGAATACGCTTGATCGGGTCGTAAGAGAACTTGCGGCATTTGTTGCCGGCTTTGACCATACCGCGCTTGGTGCAAAGAATGTCGTCCTCCTCTAAGGCGGTACCGAAGCGGCAATAGGCACAGTTCTTTTCAATGCGCTTGCGAAACAGCATATGCTCAACCCTTTCTCTTGTCGTTGAGATGATTATATAACAGATTTCTCCGAAATGCTACTCTTATTTTTCGTTTCTGCAATGAATATACGAGAATAGTGACAAGAATTGCCCCAATTGAAAGTAAAAATTGCGAATAAGTGATGCTGCATTCAGGAGCGAATATCATCATTTGTACCGGCAACGAAAGAACAATGCTGAAGAGTGCCTGCAGTACCTTTCCTTTCAGGTAATGGCAAATCTTCAAGCCAGAGGTGACGGAGGCCGTCTGCATCAGCACACAAAAACCGCCGAAATTGACACCGATGGTCGCGATCAGCATCCGTATCCCTTCATTTTCGATCCGCCTGAGAAAAGTCGCACCATTTGCAAGCTCCAGCAAGCTGATGGTCAATGTGCGAATCTCTTCGGGAAACAGCCACAAAAACCAACGGATGCAATAAGCGATCAATATGCGAAACAGAAGGATCCAACCGCATACCTGACTGATTGCAATCACAGATTTTTTAAGCGCATCGCTGAAGGTCAGCGGTGTGCTTTCTCTTTGTTCTGCAACAAACGGTTCATCACTCTTTGACATCCTTGCGACCAATATGGATGAAATAATATGAATCGCCCATATCCACCAAATGACGGCTCTGTTATCAAATTGTGCGGCAATGATCCCAAACAAAAAAGACGGCCCTGCGTTGGAGCAGAACTGCAGCATCTGATTCGCAGTTGTTTTACTCAGCGCGCCTTGCTTCCATGCGCTGTGGATCAGCTGCGCGCCTGTTGGATAACCGCCCAACATCCCGCAGAGCCAAAGGCTGCCGCTACCGCGAGGGATTTTTAGCAGCTGTTCAATAGGAGAAAACCATTTGGATTTTGATCCCATCAGCATGCTGTTCAGCAGGTTCATCAGCACAAAAAAGGGAAAGAGGGAAGGAATCACCACCTGAAGGCAAAGGGCGACACCATCACTTGCTCCGCTTAACGCTGTTTTTGAGTCCAAAATCAGAAGCAACACGCCACAAATAGCGAATGCCGTTTTAAGCCAAGACTTTTTCACCCGATCACCTCGAAAGAATGTATGCGTCAAAGAGATATTTCAGCACAGCCTTTTCATATGCTTTTTCAGGAGGCGATTTCATGTCTAAGGGTAGAAGTTTTGTTGAGCGATTGACCGCAGCTACACAACTGCAGGACGAAGCGATACCGCGCTTGCCGCTGGTAGAGATCATGAATGACCAACGTGTGCTGATCGAAAATCACCGGGGAGTTGTGGAGTACGGAACAAATCAGATCAGCGTGAATGTTAGGTTTGGTACTGTTACGATCTGCGGCTGCAATCTGGAGCTGGCGCGGATGATGAAGGGGCAGCTGATCGTTACCGGGAGAATTGACAGCGTACATCTTCAAAGGAGGAAGCAAGAATGAGCGGTACTGCAACGGTAAAATTGGTTTGTGCAGATATAGGTACTTTTCTCCATAGCCTTGAAGACAATAATGTCATCATCTATTCAATCCGACAGATCGATGAGCTGACTGTACAGTTTCGGATCAGACAGGAGGATCTCAAAAAACTGAAGCAATTGGCAAGCAGACGGGGTGCGGAAATCACTGCCGTCACCAGCAACCGATTGACACGTTTCATTCGATCAATGCTCCACCGACCCGTTCTGTTGATCGGTCTTTCCCTTCTCCTGATTGCCGGATTCTTTCTTCCGACACGAATCTTCTTTTTGCGGGTTGAAGGAAATCGTTCTATTCCCACAAGGCTGATATTGGAGCTGGCAGGGGAGTGTGGTATTTCTTTTGGTTCTTCTGCTCGTGAAGTCAGAAGCGAAAAAGTTAAAAACGCACTGCTCGAAGCGATCCCGCAGCTTCAATGGGCAGGGATCAATACGTCAGGATGTGTTGCGACCATTTCCGTCAGGGAACGACAGCAACCGCAAGAGCAGCAGATGCATAACATGGCAACCAGCATCGTCGCCACCCGGGACGGGGTGATCTGCGATATGACTGTCACCGGCGGGACACCCGTTTGCAAGGTTGGTCAAGCCGTTTCGAAAGGGGATAAGCTCATCACGGGTTATGTTGATTGTGACCGAGCTGTCCGGGCAACACGATCCGCAGGCGAAATTTATGCCGCAACAGTACACAAAATTGAAGCTCTGATGCCGGTTGATTTTATGCTGCGAGGTGTTGAAATGGAGAAAACACAAAAAATAAGCGTGATTTTCGGAAAAAATCGTATAAATTTCTTCTCAGGTAGTGGAATTTTGGATAGCAGTTGTGTTAAAATGTACGAGGAAAACTATGTGACGCTGCCGGGCGGCTTTCAGCTTCCGATCAAAATCGTCACTGAAACATGGATCACTTGTCAAGAACCCACAGATGAGGTTTCATCTCAGGACGATACCCAACTGCTTTCCTTGTTGTCACGCCGTTACATCAAACAGCAGATGATTGCGGGATCGGTACTGTCACAGAAGGAAGAAGCTGAGGTGCTTGACAGGATCATCCGTCTGACTGGTGAATACGGCTGCATCGAAATGATCGGTCGTGAACAAAATGAGGAGATTATCAAACCATGAGTCTGATTACAGAACGCATTGTAAACGTCGATCGCGTGGAAGACCTGATCGCGGTCTTTGGCTCGTTCGACGAGAATATCAAAAGAATAGAGGAAGCCCTGCGTGTCAGTATTGTCAACCGTGGTAACGAGCTGAAGATCACAGGTGAAACGGAAGCAGTTGACAAGGCAGCAAGAACGGTCGAAGGTCTTCTTGCGCTGGCTGCCCGGGGTGAGACCATTGACGAGCAGCGTGTGCGCTATCTGATCACCCTTGTGCAGGAGGGAAATGATGCCCTCGTTTCCCAAATGGCAAAGGATGTTGTCTGCATCACCGCTAAGGGCAAGCCCATCAAGGCAAAAACCGTCGGTCAGCAGAACTACATGAAAGCGATCCAGTCCAACACCATCACCATCGGTGTCGGTCCTGCCGGTACGGGCAAGACCTACCTTGCGGTTGCGGCTGCGGTTGCCGCATTTCGGGAGCGGACTGTCAACCGCATTATTCTGACCCGTCCTGCGGTGGAAGCAGGTGAGCGCCTTGGCTTCCTGCCCGGCGATCTGCAGAACAAGGTCGATCCTTATCTCAGACCCCTCTACGACGCGCTGTATGACATGCTGGGACCCGAAACCTTTCAGAAGTATCAGGAACGTGGCTCTATCGAAGTGGCGCCCCTTGCTTATATGAGAGGTCGCACGCTGGATGACAGCTTCATCATCCTGGATGAAGCACAGAATACCACCCGGGAGCAGATGAAGATGTTCCTGACCCGTCTTGGCTTTGGTTCCAAGATCGTTATCACCGGCGACGTAACGCAGATTGACCTGCCTGACGATAAGGTGTCGGGTCTGAAGGACGCGGTACGCGTGCTTGGCGACGTGAAGGACATCGCCATCTGCACCTTGACCTCTGCCGACGTTGTGCGCCATGCACTGGTGCAGCAGATCATCAACGCGTACGAAAAGGCAGACAGAAAGCCGGAGCCGCAGAATAAACCGAATGCACAAAGGAAGAGAAATTATGGCAAATAAAATTAACATGACGTTTGACTGCTTCACGCTGCGCCAGCCGATGATCGCCCACATCATCAGCACGTGCGTGGAAGCGACACTGAAAGCAGAGAGCATCACCGCCACCTGCGAGATCAATGTACTGGTGACCAATGATCGCGGCATCCGCGCCATCAACGCCGCCAGCCGCAACATTGACAAGGCAACAGATGTCTTAAGCTTCCCCATGTTTGAGCTGGAGGCCGGCAATCCGCCTGAGGATTGGGAAGAATACCTCGATCCCGATACAGATATGTGTCCGCTGGGTGATATGTGTATCTCACTCGAGCGTGCCATTGCGCAGGCAAAGGAATTCGGTCACAGCGTCAAGAGGGAAGTGGGCTACTTAACGATCCATTCCATGCTGCATCTTTTGGGCTATGACCATCTGGATGAAGGGGAGCAGAAGGCGCAGATGCGCGCCCGTGAAGAAGCCATTGCCGCCACGATCCCCGGTATGCAAAGACAGTAAGGAGAAAGATTATGAAGACAAAATCCGCTATGATCACGATCGCAGGTCGTCCCAATGTGGGCAAATCCACACTGACCAATTTCCTTGTGGGCGAGAAGATCGCGATCGTTTCCAATAAGCCCCAGACCACACGCAACCGCATTTGCGGTATCGTGACCAAGGGGGACACTCAGTTCGTATTCGTTGACACTCCGGGCTTCCACAAGCCCAGAACAAAGCTGGGTGATTACATGGTCAACGTGACCAAGGAATCCATCGCCGATGTTGACCTGACTGTGCTTGTTGTAGAACCGATCGCATCGGTTGGAACGCAGGAGGAGGTACTCCTCGAGCAGCTGAAGGCAAAGAAATGCCCGGTTGTGCTTGCAATCAACAAGATCGATACTGTTGAAAAGGAAATGCTGCTCGAGGTCATTGCCGCTTATTCTCAGGCATTTGAATTTGCCGCGATCATTCCCATCTCCGCACGCACCGGCGACGGTGTGGATGCGCTGTTGGCGGAATGCGCCAAATACGCGCAGGAAGGTCCGTTCCTTTTCGATGAGGATGTGACCACCGACCAGCCGGAGCGGCAGGTGATGGCGGAGATCATCCGCGAAAAGCTTCTTTGGTGCCTTGACCGGGAAATTCCCCACGGCACTGCCGTTGAGATCACCAAATTCTCCGAGCGAGACAGCGGCATCATCGATCTGGACGCAACCATCTACTGCGAAAAAGCCAGCCACAAGGGCATCATCATCGGCAAGCAGGGCGCCATGCTGAAGAAGATCTCCACCATGGCTCGCAGCGATTGCGAGAAATTCATGGGTACAAAGGTCTTTTTGACCACTTGGGTCAAGGTCAAGGAAAGCTGGCGCGACAGCGACTTCCTTGTGCGCAACTTCGGCTACAGAGAATAATTTCCAAGTGTAAACTGCTACCATCTGCAAACCCTTTTACTGGAGGGATGCAAATGAATGCGATGAATTACTGGCAGTTGTTTCTCGATACCGGCGCGCCTGAAATGTATTTGCTCTATCAAAGAGCTAAAAAGACGGAGGAAAAGCATGTACCTGACGATCCGGGCAATCGTCCTGCGGGTTACGGACTACAATGACCGGGATGCGCTGCTGACAGTTCTAAGCCGCGATCATGGCAAGCTGACCATTAAGGCGCGGGGTCTGCGCCGGAAAAACAGCCCCCTGATCGCACCATGTCAGCTGCTGGCATACGGCGAATTTACGTTATTTGAATATCGCGGGATGTACACAATCAACGAGGCGCATTCCATCGAGCTGTTCCGCAACCTGCGTAAGGAGCTGACAAAGCTCTCGCTTGGTACGTATTTTGCGCAGGTAACAGAAGTGATCTCACAAGAGGATCTTCCGAACCCGGAGCTGCAGTCGTTACTGCTGAACAGCCTGTATGCGCTGTCGCAGCTTGATCTGCCGGAAAGTCTTGTGAAGGTTGCCTTTGAACTGCGTGCCGCTTGTCTTGCTGGCTATACGCCGGATCTGTTAGGCTGCCGTGTCTGCGGATCGGAGGTTCCTGACCGCTTTGATCTTTCCGCCGGACAGCTGGAATGTCTCGGATGCAGGGCAGGAGAGTCTGACGGCATCCGTATGCCTGTAAATGCGGGTATGCTCCACGCACTGCAGTACATTTCCGGCTGTGAATCCGGGAAGCTGTTTTCCTTCACTTTGGGGGAAGAAAATCTTGAAAAGCTGTCCACGCTGACGGAAGCATACCTATCAACACAGCTGGAGCGCGGCTTTTCTACACTCGATTTTTATAAATCGCTACTTATTTAGGAGAGACTTATGTCTGAATTGTACCAAAAATCCATCAGCAAGCTGGAGCTTCCGTTGGTTTTGGAGCGCCTTGCTGAATGTGCCAGCAGCGCCGGCGGCAAGCAGGCATGCCTGCAGCTGTGTCCCAGCTCGGATCTTGAAACTGTTCAGGAGCTGCTGCAGCAGACGACAGATGCTTACAACTTAAGCACAAAGCGCGGAAATCCCATGTTTTCCGATGTGACGGATGTTTCAGCCGCCTTGGAGCGTGCTGACATGGGCGGTTCATTGCAGCCCATTGAGCTGCTTCGCATCGCGGGTGTCCTGCGTTCTGCTCGGACGGTCAAGGGCTATCTGTCGGAAGACGGCGAAAAGACCGTTCTGGACGAGCTTTTCCAAGGACTGACACCAAACAAATATCTGGAAGACCGCATTTTCGGCGCGATTTTGTCCGAGGAGGAGATCGCAGACACCGCATCCCCGGCGCTGTCGGACATCCGCCGCCATATGCGCATTCAGGCGGGCAAGATCCGGGATGGGCTGCAGAAGATCATCTCGTCACCGGCTTTTTCCAAGTTTCTGCGCGAGCCGATCATCACCATTCGTCAGGGACGTTATGTTGTGCCGGTAAAAGCGGAGTGCAAGAATGACATTCCCGGTCTTGTTCACGACGTTTCCGCCACCGGGTCGACCTATTTTGTAGAGCCGATGAGCTCTGTTTCTGCCAATAACGCCCTTCGTGAACTGGAACTGAAGGAGAAAAAGGAGATCGAACGGATCCTGGCTGAGCTTTCTGCTGAAGCCGCTGCACATCGCGAGGACATCAACCTCAATTATTCGCTGCTGATCCAACTTGACGTGATCTTTGCGAAAGCAAAGCTGTCCTTCAAAATGAACGCATGGGCGCCCCAGATGAACGAAGAAGGAAAGATCCTTCTTCGAAATGCCCGTCACCCGCTGATTGAAGCACAGAAGGTCGTGCCGATTTCTCTTCGTCTTGGCGCTGACTTTGATACCATGATCATCACCGGCCCCAATACCGGCGGCAAGACCGTTACCCTCAAAACCATCGGTCTTCTGACCCTGATGGCGGAATGCGGTCTGCATATTCCTGCGGGGGATGGGAGCATGCTTTCCACCTTTGATGCGATCCTTGCTGACATCGGTGACGAGCAGTCCATTGCCCAAAGCCTTTCCACCTTCTCCAGTCATATGCGTACCATCGTGCAGATCGTGGAGCAGTGCGACGACAGAACCCTTGTTCTCTTTGACGAGTTGGGTGCCGGCACTGATCCTGCAGAGGGCGCAGCACTTGCGATCGCCTTGATCGAATTTGCCCGCAAAATGGGCAGCTGCGTTGCTGCCACGACTCACTATGCGGAGCTGAAGCTCTATGCCATGCGGACGAACGGTGTCATCAACGCCTCCTGCGAATTTGATGTGGAGACGCTGCAGCCGACGTACAAGCTGCTGATCGGCATTCCCGGCAAATCCAATGCCTTTGCCATTTCCCGCAAACTGGGACTTCCTGAGTACATTCTCAAGGAAGCGGATGACCTTGTCGGAAAGAGCGATAAGGACTTTGAGGATGTTCTTTCCCAGTTGGAGCAACAGCGTCAGCAGATGGAGGCCGCCCGTCAGGAGGCGGAAAAGCTACGAATTGAAACGGAGCAGATCCGACAGCAAAGCGAGGAAGCCCGTCTGAGCCTGCAGAAGGAGAAGGACAAGGCTCTTGAAGAAGCCCGGGCGGAGGCGCGCAGGATCATTGAGGAAGCCCGCACCGCTGCCAATCTTGCTGCTGAGGAATTCCGTGCGCTGCGCAAGCAGCTTCTGGACAGCGCAGATACCACCGGCATCAATCAGCGTCAGGCTGAAGTTCGTCGAACCCTCAATGAGATGGAAGACCGTCTGCACGCCGCTCAACCCCAGCAGAAACGTCCTGAACCGAAGCGGGGCGTTCTCGTGGGTGATACTGTTGAGCTGCTGAAGCTTGGTACAAAGGCGAGCGTGATTGCGATCAACAAGGACGGCACTTATCAGCTGCAGGCAGGTATTCTGAAGCTGACGGCAAAGCCGGATGAGGTTTATCTTCTGGAGGAGGACAATCCTTATCAGAAGCCCAAATCCCGTCCCGCCCACTCCGGCAGGGAAATGAAGATGGAAGCCGCTCCCATGGAAGTGGATCTTCGGGGCATGGATGCGGTAGAAGCGATCTGCACCCTCGGTTTGTACCTGGATAACGCCATGCGCTCCGGCATGAAGACAGTGCGCATCATCCACGGAAAGGGAACAGGCGTGCTGCGGCAGGCAGTGCATCAGGAGCTGAAGAAAAACAAGTTCATTAAAACCTTCCGGCTCGGCGTTTACGGCGAGGGCGAGGATGGCGTTACCATCGCCGAATTCCGCTGAAACCTTCCAATTATTTACAGCAATTCTTTACCATATTGTAAAAATTAAGGTTTATGGTTGACTTTTCCCGGAAATTTGTTATCATGTTATTATGACTTCCACCAGAAGAGGAGTGAAGATATGTTCAGCAAGGAAATCATCGTTCGTTGCGAATCCGGCCTGCACAACCGTCAGGCTACATACTTCGTACAGAAGGCCAATGAATTTGAAAGCAGCATCTATCTGCAGAGTGAAAACCGCAGAATGAATGCAAAAAGTCTGCTCGGCATCATGTCGTTGGGTATTGTAACGGGCGCAACTGTTACTCTGTCCGCCGTCGGATCGGATGCAGAAGCCGCTGTGAATGCACTGGAAGTTCTGCTTTCGCGGGATGTTGACTGATAACGAATGTATCTGACCCGCCTCAATGCCCCTCGTTCGAGCATTGAGGCGGTCTTATTTAGGTGAGATCATGACCCATGACGAATTAAAGGAAAAAGCGCTGAGCCTTCCGTACGCACCGGGTGTTTACATCATGCGAAACAAGGATGACAAGGTCATCTATGTGGGTAAAGCGAAAAAATTGAAAAACCGCGTTACGCAGTATTTTCAGGATACTGCATCTCACACCCCGAAAACCCGCATCATGGTCAGCAAGATCGACCACTTTGAGGTCATTGTTGCGGCATCGGAGTTTGAAGCGTTGATTCTGGAATGCTCCCTGATCAAACGCCATATGCCCAAGTACAACATTCTTTTGAAAGACGATAAAGGCTATCCTTATCTGCGTCTGGATATGAAAGAGCCTTATCCCAGG
>JAZNNV010000176.1:0-5480 GCA_045580465.1 Faecousia sp. | reverse complement strand
GGTGGACGGCACCCAAAATCTGGATGCCTTTGCTTACGTGTCCGCGGCGCTGAAGACCTGCGCCATCTCCTGCTCCAAGATCGCAAACGACTTGCGGCTGATGTCCTCCGGCCCTCGCTGCGGCTTTGAGGAGATCAACCTGCCGCCCAAGCAGAACGGCTCGTCCATCATGCCCGGTAAGGTCAACCCCGTCATTCCCGAGGTCATGAGTCAGGCGGCATTCTGCATTATCGGCAACGACGTGGCGATCACTATGGCGGCGGAAGCCGGTCAGCTGGAGCTGAACTATGCAGAGCCGGTGCTTTACCACAAGCTGTTTGAATCGCTGGTGGTACTCACCGGCGCGGTGGATACCTTCATCGACAACTGCATCGTGGGCATCACCGCCAATCCCGAGCGTTGCCGGGAGCTGGTGGACGGCTCCGTGGGTGTCATCACCGCTATCTGCCCCAAGCTGGGCTACAAGGACTCCGCGGACATCGCCAAGACCGCCATCGCCACCGGCGAATCGGTGCGTGAGGTGCTGAAGAGCAAGCATATTCTGTCCGACGACGAGATCGAGAAGCTCCTCGATCCCGCAAGCATGGTATAAAATCAAAAGCACGACCCACTGCGAGACTTCCTTACTGGAAGTCTCTCAGTTTTATTCGCCTTGCGGGCTGTCAGGAAAAAATACCGCAGTTGCAATCTGGAGAGAGCTGTGCTATAATGCTTACATATCCCCCCGGGGGGGATATGTATTGTATCTTGAAAGGTTGTGACTTTCTATTGAAAACCAGAAAAATGGCAACATTTTTTGCGGTTTTGGCTGCGGCTCTCTATGCCATCAACATCCCGCTGAGCAAATTGCTGCTGGATGCGGTAGCACCGACGATGATGGCGGCATTTTTGTATCTCGGCGCAGGCATCGGGCTGTTTTTCTTCGGAAAGCTCACAAGGGAACAGGGAGAAAAGCTCACAAAAGCGGAGCTTCCGTACACCATCGGCATGATCGTGCTGGATATTGCTGCGCCGATCCTTTTGATGCTTGGCTTGCGCTATACCAACTCCGCCAACGCATCGCTGCTGAATAATTTTGAGATCGTTGCAACGTCGCTGATCGCCTTTTGGGCATTTCAGGAGAAGCTCTCTCCGCGCCTGACAGCGGCGATCATTCTGGTCACAGCTGCCAGTATTGCCTTGAGCTTTGAAGGGGAGGGCAGCTTCCGTTTCAACAGGGGTTCTCTGCTGGTGCTGGGTGCTGCCTGCTGCTGGGGCTTGGAGAATAACTGCACCCGTATGCTCAGCAACAAATCCTCCGTGCAGATCACCACCGTCAAGGGGATCTTCTCCGGCTTGGGAAGCTTGGTCGTTGCTTTTGCTGTGGGCGAGAAGCTGCCCGGGATTATCTGGATCGGTGCGGTTTTGGTGCTGGGTTTTGTCGCTTACGGGTTGAGCATCAACTTTTACATCAAGGCGCAAAAGGAGCTGGGTGCAGCCAAAACCAGTGCCTATTACTCCATCGCGCCGTTTTTGGGTGTCATTTTCAGTATTCTGCTGTTCCGGCAGCTGCCCGGGATCCAATTTTATGCAGGACTTGTGATCATGACCGTCGCCACTGTATTGATAGTAAAGGATACCATTTCCCTGCAGCACACCCATGAACACAGCCACATCCACACCCATGAGCATCGGCACGGAGATATGATCCATTCCCATGAGCATGAACACATCCACAGCCACACGCACGTGCATGGAGAGAGTGAAAACACCCATGAGCATACCCATGCATCCATAGAAGAGCATCTGCATGTCCATGAGGCATAAAAGAAAGAACGACCCACCGGGTCGTGCTTTTTGCAATATGCATCGTAGGGGCGTGCTGCAGAGCGCAGCGAATCTGAAATCGAAATGATTGCCGATGGCAATCATACCTTGATTCAATCATGGTCCGCCCGCACACAGCCAACGGCTGTGTCATTCCGAGCATAGTCGAGGAATCTACGCACTTCCAATAACATTTGCAGTAAAATCAGTGCGAAGATCCTTCGACTCCGTTTCACTCCGCTCAGGATGACAGGTTTTCGGAAGATTGCCGCAGGAGATTGCCACGTCAGGCTTCGCCTTCCTCGCAATGACATGGATGTGGTGACGTTTCCTACAATATTTATGGAACATTTCCCATCGTAGGGGCGGAAAATCATACCATATCCTCCCGTTTCGGGGGCGGTCACCAGCCGGCTTTGACCTGTTCGATGGCGCGGATGCCCGCGAGGGAGAGTTCTTCTGTGATAACGGGGCTGTTGAGAAGTCCCTTTTCCATGCAATCGGCGATGTGGGCGGCTTCGTAAACAAGCTCGTGGGCGCAGGGGAATTCCAGCGTTTCGGTCTTGTCGCCGATGCGCAGGATGACCTTCTGCGCCTTCCAATAGTTGGGCAGCTCGATGCTGCCCCTTTCACCGAAAATGCGGCAGGTATTGTCCAAAAGGGCGCGGGTGCTGTTCTTTGCGGAGAACAAAACGCCCGTTTCTGTCTGCCCCGTGAGGATATATTGCCATTCCACGCCCGTGGGGAGCTTGCTTGCTGTGCCGTGGATGTCTGTGATGTTGCCAAAGAGCCATGTGAGCAGCTGCACCGCATAGATGCCGCTGCTCAGGAGCGGACCGCCGCCGGCTTCGCTGTCGAACATCCAGCCGTTGTAGCTGGCGGCAAAGCTGTGACTGAGGGTGACCATGGTGATCTTTCCCAAATCCCCAAGGCGCTCCTTTGCCGCGAGGACTGCCGGCAGAAACAGCATTTTCTGGGCTTCCATGAAGAGTAGACCCTTTTCCTTTGCCAAATCGTACAGCTCTTTCGTTTGCTTCTCGGTGGTGGTGCAGGGCTTTTCACAGATGACGTGCTTACCCATTTCCAGAGCCGCCTTTGCCCAAGGGTAGTGGGCGGTGTTGACGTTGGAGATGTAGACGATATTCACATTTTCATCCTGCAGCAGTGCCTCGTGGGAGCCGTAGGCGGTGGGGATGCCCCATTGGGCAGCCTTTTCCCGTGCTTTTTCGAGGGTGCGGGACGACACGGCGACGATCTCTCCCTTGCCGCACGCCCGTACCGCGGCGATAAAGCGGGGCGCGATGGAGGAGGTACTGAGGATTCCGTAACGAAGTTTCATAAAAAGCTCCTTTTTACGCAGATGCGTCCGAATGGAAAAATGCACGCAGCGTCCGCAGATACGTTTCAGGATCCACCGCGTAGCTTAAGCCGTGACCGGCGCCGGGGATGGTGACCAGCTGTTTTTTGGACGCGCAGGCATCAAAATTGACCCGGCTCATATGGCAGGGGACAAAATCGTCACTTTCACCGTGGTAGAAAATGACGGGAACGGTGCAGTTTTTCAGCAGCTCCTCCGGGGAGGTCTCCTCCAAATCGAAGCCGCCGAAGAGCCGCGCTCCCAGCTTTACGAAGAAGTAGCTGAACCGGGGCAGCTTCATCTTGCCGATGACGAGCTTAATGATGTCCCGTGGGCTGGAATAGCCGCAATCGGCTAATATCCCGATCACATTGGACGGCAGCTGATAGCCGCCTGCCATCAGCACGGTGGATGCGCCCATGGAGATGCCGGTGAGGATGAGCTTTGCGTCCTCGCCGAAGTGCTTCACCGCAAAATCCACCCAAGCAAGGCAATCCCGATGCTCCCGGATGCCGAAGGTGATGGTGTGACCCTCACTTTTGCCGCCGCAGCGCTGATCCACAAGCAGAGCGGAGTGTCCCACCTTGAAGCAGCGCTGAACACCGCCGGGCAGATCCCGCTCCGCATTGCCCCGGTAGCCGTGGAACATCAGCTCGATGGGCGCGCCGGGGGCGTATTCGTAGAAATGGGCATAAAGGGTCAGCCCGTCGTGGCTTTTGATCTGAAATTCTTCGCTGGGAAGTGCCCGGACTTCCCGCGCCCAACGCTCCATGGATTCCCGGTAGGGTTCGTAGATCTCGCCCACGGGGATGTCGATCTTATCGCCCATAGGTTTGCGGGGCGGGGCATAAAATGCCATGCGGTAGCAGATATAGGCAATGAGCAGCGTCAGCACCCCGAGGGTCAGCAAGCTCCAAAGGATCGGCATGGGATCATCTCCTTTTGTGATTAAGAGAATTATAGCATCCCAAGGGCGGTTTTCGCAAGTATACAAACATTACATCTTGCCATTTGTTTGAAAATCGTTTACAATCACAGACAGATGCTGTTTTTTCTTATGAAAAACAGCAAAAAGTCCCGGGAGGAACGATTATGAATTATGACGTGATCATCATCGGCGCAGGTCCGGGCGGTATCTTTGCCGCCTATGAGCTGATGCAGAAAAAGCCGCAGCTGAAGGTGGCGGTCTTTGAGGCAGGTCATGAGCTGAAAAAGCGCCACTGCCCCATCGACGGCGACAAGATCAAAGGCTGTATCGGCTGCAAAAGCTGCTCCATTATGAGCGGTTTTGGCGGCGCGGGTGCTTTTTCCGACGGAAAATACAACATTACCAACGATTTCGGCGGCACGCTTTTTGAGTTTATCGGCAAAAAGCAGGCGTTGGAGCTGATGCACTACGTGGACGGCATCAACATGCGCTACGGCGGCGAAGGTACGAAGCTGTATTCCACAGCCGGAACACGCTTCAAGAC
Organism: Faecousia sp.; assembly: GCA_045580465.1. Taxonomy (GTDB): domain Bacteria; phylum Bacillota; class Clostridia; order Oscillospirales; family Oscillospiraceae; genus Faecousia. The sequence continues at coordinate 845 of JAZNNV010000176.1, read as the reverse complement.
CCTGTGCATTCAGAACGATCTGCACCTTTTGGATGCGTCCGTGCGCCATCTGGGAACGGATGTGAACTACATCGTGCTGGAAAATCTCTATGCCCAGCTGCGGCAGCAGGTGGAATTTTTCTTCGACACCCCCGTGCAGACGGTGAAGGCTGTGGAGGGTGGCTATGAGGTGGTCTGCAAGGATGCAGTTTACACCTGCGAAAAATGCGTGGTCTCCGTGGGTCGTATCGGCAGCAAGTGGATGGAGAAGGTCTGCAAGGAGCTGGAAATTCCCACAAAATCCAACCGCGTGGACATCGGTGTGCGTGTGGAGCTGCCCGCGGCAGTCTTTGCCCACCTGACCGACGAGCTTTACGAGAGCAAGATCGTCTACCGCACCGAAAAGTACGGCGACAAGGTGCGCACCTTCTGCATGAATCCCAAGGGCGCGGTGGTCACGGAAAACACCAACGGCATCATCACCGTCAACGGTCACAGCTATGAAGACCCTGCCCGTCAGACAGAGAACACCAACTTCGCCCTGCTGGTGGCAAAGCATTTCTCCGAACCCTTTAAGGACTCCAACGGCTACGGCGAGTCCATCGCCCGGCTGAGCAATATGCTGGGCGGCGGCGTCATCGTGCAGCGCTTCGGCGATCTCATCCGCGGCCGGCGCTCCACGGCAAGCCGCATCGAGGAGGCCTTCACCACCCCCACCCTCCAGGCTACTCCCGGCGATCTCAGCCTGGTGCTGCCCAAGCGCATACTCGACGGCATTATCGAGATGATCTATGCGCTGGATAAGGTGGCGCCGGGCACCGCCAATGAGGATACCCTGCTCTACAAGTCGGATCGTAGCCATGTCG
>JAZNNV010000175.1:0-3769 GCA_045580465.1 Faecousia sp. | reverse complement strand
ATAAACAGCACCCAGCTGGGTGCGCACACCGGTGACGGCGCCCTTTTCGGTGAGAACCTCGGTGATCTGCGCCTGCTTCAGCTGCAGGCGCTCCTGCTTTTCCAGCGTGTGCTTCATTACCTGCTGATATTGGCGGCGATCCGCCTGTGCCCGCAGGGAGTGGACGGCAGGACCTTTGCCCCGGTTGAGCATGCGGTACTGGATGCAGGCTTTGTCTGCCGCCAGCGCCATTTCGCCGCCCAGCGCGTCCAATTCGCGCACAAGGTGACCCTTCCCCGTGCCGCCGATGGCGGGATTGCAGGGCAGGTTGGCAACGGCATCCAGATTGATGGTAAACAGGATCGTTTCAAGTCCCAGGCGGGCGGCGGCAAGGGCAGCTTCAATGCCGGCATGACCGGCACCGATGACGGCGACGTCGCACGCGCCTGCGTGGTAGGTGGTCATTCCTCTTCCTCCGTGGCGGTCTTCTTGGGGGTGGGCGGCAGGATGAAGGGCTTGCAGACCACCTCACAGCGGTTGATGGGTGTGCCGAGGGCGTGGAATTTTTCTTCGTAGCCGGTCATGATGCCCACGATGCCGTGTTCATGCAGATTGCGGGTCAGGGCGTTGACCTGCAGACCGCAGGCGGCAAACTCCTCAAGAGAGTACTCGAAAAGGGGCGCGTTGTCGGTTTTGAAGTGAATTTCGCCCTGCTCCCGAACCACACGGCAGTATTTATCCAAAAAGGCGCGGTGGGACAGGCGGCGCTTGGCGTTTTTCTTCCGGGGCCACGGGTCGGGGAAGTTGATGAAAAGACGGTCGATTTCAGCCGCTTCAAAAATTTCCTCGATGTTTGCAACGTCCATGTCGATATAGAAGACATTGGTCAGCCCCATTGCCTGCGCCTTTTCCATGGCGACCACCACCGCTTCCCGGCAGCGCTCCACGGCGATGAGCAGGACGTCAGGATTGGCGGCGGCGGTTTCGGCGGTGAATTTGCCCTTGCCGCAGCCCACCTCCACCCACAGCGCGGTGCAATCGGGCTTCAGCTGGTGCCAAGCACCCTTATGAGTGGCGGGGTCTTCGATTCGGTAAGCAGCGCAGCGTTCCATACGAGGCTCTAAATTGCGCATTTTTCTCATTCTCATGGTGTCATCCTCCGATGATACATACATTTTCAGCACACTATTATAGCAGATAATCCCATATCCGTCAAAGTATTTCGAAAAATATCCCCCCGGTAGGCTTGCGTAATCGGTTTTTTTGGGGTATAATGCCCAAAAAGGACGAAGGAGGGGTCAGCTATGAGCGATCATCACGAGCATGACCACGAGCATGACCATGCTTACATGCATGCCCACGGCATTGCCCACCATCACGGACACGTACACGAAAATCAAAAGGCGGTGATCAACCGGCTTGCCCGTGCCATCGGACATCTGGAGAAGGTCAAGCGGATGGTTGAAAACGGTGAGGACTGCTCCGATGTTTTGGTGCAGCTGGCGGCGGTGCGCTCCGCCATCGACAACACCGGCAAGGTGATCCTGCAGGATCACATGCGCCACTGCATGGTCGATGCGGTTGCGGCAGGGGACACGGATGCCATTGAGGATCTGTGCGATGCCATCGATAAGTTTATGAAGTGAGAAAGAGGATCGCGGCTGCGATCCTCTTTTTTTGACAGCAAGGTATTGACAAACACAATACTTCGTGTTACGATGTATTACGTAAGGGGAGGTATGGTATGGATATACAACTGAAACGGGGTCTTCTGGACGTCTGCGTTCTGGCGGCGATCAAAAATGAAGAATCCTACGGCTACAAGATCATGAAGGATGTGAAGCCTTACATCGAGCTGTCCGAATCCACCCTATATACCATTTTGAAACGGCTGGAAACGGCGAACATGCTGACGGTGCGCACCGCCGAGCATGGCGGTCGGCTTCGCAAATATTACCGCATCACCGGGCAGGGCTTGAAACGGATCGAGGAATTTCATCAGGAATGGAAGGAAATTATGTCGATCTACCGGTTTGTGACGAAGGAGGCAGAGAAATGACGAAACGTCAGTTTTTATTTTCCCTGCGGGATCGGCTGGAGGAGCTGCCACCGCAGGAAGTAGAGGAACGGCTGAATTTTTACAGCGAAATGATCGATGATCGGATGGAAGAAGGGCTTTCCGAGGAGGAGGCGGTCGCTTCTGTCGGCACAGTTGACCGGGTGGCGGCGCAGATTTTGGAGGAAACGCCGCCCGAAAAACGGAAGAGCTTCCCCAAAAGAAAGCTCAAGCCGTGGGAGATTACGCTGCTGGTGCTGGGAAGTCCGCTGTGGGTCAGTCTGCTGATCGGTGCGGCTGCGGTCGCGGTTTCGCTGTATGCCGCCGGGTGGGCGGTGATCGTGTCGCTATGGGCAGTTTTTGCTTCGCTGATCGGCTGCGCGCTGGGCGGCGCCATTGGCGGGATCGTGGCGGCATCTCTTAGCGGTGCTGCGGGTGCGGCATTGATCGGCGCGGGCATCCTCTGCGCCGGACTGGCGATTTTGATGTTCCTTGGGTGTCAGGCGGCGACGAAGGGAATTTGCCTGCTGACGAAGATGGTATTTACGAAGAGGGGGGCTGCGAAATGAAAAAAAGGACTGTTGTTTGGATCGTGGTCGCGGTTTCCCTTGTGCTGATCGGCGGCGGGATCTTTAGCGGCGCGATGGCACTGGCAGGGTGGGATTTTTCTCTGCTTTCGACCCAAAAGTACACAACAAAGGCACATCAAATCGAGGATGCTTACACGAGTATATCCGTCAGGGGTGCGGCAACGGATGTTGTGGTCGTACCGTCAGCAGATTCTGAAACGACGGTCACCTGCTATCAGCCGGAAAAGGTGAATCAGCTGGTCTGGGTAAACGACGGTGTGCTGAACATCGACATGCATGACGAGAGAAAGTGGTACGACCATATTGGCATCTTCTTTGATACGCCGAAGGTCACCATTGCCATCCCCGCGGGGGAATACGCCCGGCTTTTTGTGGAAACGGACACGGGTGATGTAACGATCCCGAAGGAATTTCAGTTTCAGCAACTGGAGATTTTGGGCAATACCGGCGATATCAAAAGCTCGGCTGCCTTTGAGCAAGGACTCTTGGGAACGACAACGGGCGACATCTGCATTGCGGATGTGACGGCAGGTAAATTGTCGGTGACAACTGCGACGGGGGATGTTGTGATCCGAAATGTCACGGCAGAGGGACTTTCCGTGAATGTGACCACCGGCGATGTGGAGCTGGACGCTATTCGCAGCGACTACGTGGAGACCAACGGAGAAACAGGTGATCTGCGCATGACGGATGTGATCACCGAGGGCGTGCTTGAGGCGGTGCGAACCACGGGAAGTATTCGCTTTGACAAATGTGACGGCGGGTGGCTGCTGCTCAGGAGCAAGACGGGCGACATCAGTGGCAGTCTGCTGACGGATAAGGTCTTCCATGTGCGGACGGCTACGGGAAGTGTGAACGTTCCGCAGACAAAAGAAGGCGGCGAATGCCGGGTGGAAACCACCACCGGCGACATTCGGATCAAGATTGCAAAGGCATAAAAAAGCGGCATCCGATTGAGGCACACCCCGTAAGGAGGTGTGCCTCAATGATATCCGTTCCTCTGGGGAACGGGTGATATACCTTGGTATGATATCGCTCTGCGAGCGATGATATATGCCTGCGGTACATTGTTGTTATGGCAGGGGAATGCGTTTTTTCTCTCCCCCAGTCTTTTTGCTGCGCAAAAATCCAGCCCCCTCGTCAG
>JAZNNV010000174.1:0-3230 GCA_045580465.1 Faecousia sp. | reverse complement strand
CCTGCCATCTTCCCCGTGGCGGTACGGATGGTCTATCAGGTGGCACATGCGGTGAGCATTCCCGTCATCGGCATGGGCGGTATTTCCAGCGCCGAGGATGTGATCGAAATGATGCTCGCCGGCGCAACAGCTGTGGAAGTGGGCGCTGCAAATCTTGTCAATCCCTATGCCTGCCGGGACATCATCCGAGATCTGCCCCGGGTCATGGCTCAGTACAAGATCAACAACTTACAAGAAATTATAGGAGGCGTTAAAAATGGGTAAGGACGTTATCGTAGCATGTGATTTTTCCTCCGCTGAGGCAACCTTCGCATTTCTGGACAAGTTCACCGGACGCAAGCCCTTTGTCAAGATCGGCATGGAGCTTTACTATGCGGAAGGTCCGTCGATCGTTCGCGAGATCAAGGCGCGCGGACATAAGATCTTTCTTGATCTGAAGCTGCACGACATCCCCAACACCGCCAAAAAGGCGATGACAGTTCTCTCCAAGCTGGATGTGGACATCACAAACCTCCACGCTGCCGGCGCTACCGCCATGATGCAGGGCGCTTTGGAGGGTTTGACCCGCCCAGACGGCAGCCGTCCCCTGCTGATCGCTGTCACTCAGCTGACCTCCACCGATCAGGAGACCCTCGAAAAGGACATTCTGATCAAAGCTCCCATCGATGAGGTGGTCATGCACTATGCCGAGACTGCCAAAAGAGCAGGTCTTGATGGCATTGTCTGCTCTCCGCTGGAAGCCGGCAAGGTTCACGACTGCTGCGGCGCAGAATTTCTGACCATCACCCCCGGTGTTCGCTTTGCTGATGGCGACGTGGGCGACCAGAAGCGCATCATGACTCCCGCTGCCGCCAAGGCCATCGGCTCTGACTACATCGTCGTCGGTCGTCCCATCACCGCCGCTGCTGATCCTGTTGCAGCTTACGAGCGTTGCGTGGCAGAATTTTGTGATTAACCCCCCGCCCAACTCAGAAAGGATAGGATTCCTATGTTTACACCTGAAGAAATAATGCAGTTACTCCAAAGCTTGATCTGGTTGCTTGCCGGTGTGGGTATCTTTATTGTCGGTATGAACTTCCTCAGCGACGCTCTGGAGAAGTCCGCCGGAAACGGAATGAAGCACCTGCTGAGCAAGATCGTCGGCAATCGCATTTCCGGTATCGGTATCGGTGCAGGTGTGACTGCCATCATTCAAAGCTCCTCTGCCACCTCCGTTATGGTCATCGGCTTGGTGAATGCCGGTGTTATGACCCTGATGCAAGCCACACCCATAATCATGGGTGCCAATATCGGTACCACCATCACTGGCGTCCTCGTAGCCCTGAAGAACGACTACTTCAATATGGTCATGTATCTTCTTGGCTTTATCGGCGTGATGCTGGGCTTCACTAAAAATGAAAAGATGAAGCTTGCCGGTCTGCTTTGCAGCGGTCTTGGCTTGATTTTCGTGGGTCTGAATATCATGAGCAGTCCCGATGCCTTTGGCAATGCCCTGATCAAGCAGTTGTTTACCAATATTTTCAGCGTTTGCAATTTCCCGCTGCTGCTGATCCTGATCGGTGTGTTGTTTACCGCCTTGATCCAAAGCTCCTCTGCCGCAACCGGCGTTGTGATCACCATGGTCGGAACCGGCGTTTTGAAACTGGATCTGGCATTGTTTATCATTCTTGGTGCCAATATCGGCACCTGCGTCACGGCACTGCTGGCATGTGTCGGTGCCAATTCCAATTCCAAACGTGTTGCACTGATCCACCTCACCTTCAATGCCATTGGTACGATCGTGTTCGCTGTTGTGATCTGGCTCTTCCGTCAACCGATCGTGGATCTATTGACCGCCATATTCCCGGGCGAGGATGCCATGTTCCTGCAGATGCGCGTCTCCAGTTTTCACGTGATCTTCAACGTGACCACTACCCTGTTGCTGCTGCCCTTCGTTAAGCAGCTGGTGGCATTCTCCAAAGCAGTCATTCCTGAAAAGAAGAATGCCGAAACCAATCGTGCGCTTCGTTTCGTGAACGATCATCTGCTGGCGACCCCCTCTGTCGCTTTGGCGCAGGTAAAGAAGGAAATCAACTATATGCTTTCCCTTGCGGAGGATAATACACGCCTTTCCTTTGCGGCACTCCAGACCGGCTCCACGGAACACGGTAAGACAATCGCAGAGAACGAAGAGATCATCGACTTTACCAACAGCGCCCTGACCACATTCCTTATCAAGCTTTCCGCTCATGTCAGTGCCAGTGACGAAGTCACTGTCGGTGCCTACTTCCACGTGCTGAACGACTTGGAGCGCATTGGTGACCACGCAGACAACTTCTTCGACATCACGCAGGAAATGCAGACAAAAAAGCTGTCCTATTCCAAGCAGGCAAACGACGAAATCCGCATGATGTGCGATACCGTTCTTTCCATGTTTGCCGTTGCCAAGGATGCCTTTGAGAATCAAAATTTTGCCCGTCTCCCGGAGCTGACTGCCTATGAGGAGCAGGTCGACGGACTGAAAAAGTCCCTGACCGCCAAGCATTATACACGCCTTGCCGATGGCAGCTGTCACGTAACGCACAGTCCCTACTACACCTCTACTGTCGTGGGCTTGGAGCGTGTGGCAGACCACCTTGTAAATGTTGGTTATTCCATCCAAAATCCCACCGGCTCTCAAAAAGAGCATCTGTAATTCTGCCAAATCAACCATTTTAGGAGCGTCATCATGGAAAGCTACAAGAGAGAATTTATTGAGTTTCTGCAGGAAGCCGGCGTGCTGAAATTCGGCGATTTTACCGCAAAATCCGGCCGCAAGATTCCCTACTTTATCAATGCCGGCATGATCAAGACCGGTGACCAGATCACCCGCATGGGCGAATTTTACGCCAAGGCATATTTCGATAAGCTGGGCAAAAAGCAGGCTGTCCTCTACGGACCTGCCTACAAGGGCATTTCCCTTTCCATTTCCGCAGCCGTTGCGCTGAGCAAGAATGGGCTGAACCTCCCCTTCTTCTTCAACCGCAAGGAGGTCAAGGACCACGGTGAGGGCGGCAGCTTTGTGGGTTACGTTCCCCAGCCCGGTGAGGAGATCGTCATCATTGAGGATGTCATCACCGCCGGCACTGCCAGCCGGGAGAGCATGGAGATCCTGAGCCATCTGGACGGCACAAAGGTCATCGCCACCTTTATCATGGTCGACCGCAAGGAGCGCGGTCAGGGCGAAAAGGGTGCTATGCAGGAGATCGAGG
>JAZNNV010000173.1:0-1944 GCA_045580465.1 Faecousia sp. | reverse complement strand
CCTCCACCGGTATCGACCGCGCTGGCGGCTTCAAGGAGAAGATCGAAGAGCTGGCTAAGGCTGACGGCGTCACCCTGGAGATCCAGGTTGAAGTTAAGGCTAACAACGCCGGCGAGTACAAGCTGGGCCTGACCGCTCTGGCTGACTGGGGCGCACAGTCCATCTTCATGACCAACGAAGGCGTTGTCAATGAAGTTTACCCCGAGGTCAAGGACAATGCTGACACCTACAAGGACATCCTGTTCTGCGGCTTCGACGCTGGTACCAACCAGTACGACTGGATCAAGGACGCCGGTGCTACCTGCGCTAAGCTGGTCGGCTCTGTCGCTCAGGACTCCTACAACATCGGCTACGAGTCCGTCAAGCTGGCAATCGCCAAGCTCGAGGGCAAGGAAGTTAAGGACGTCGGCATCGGCGGTCAGTGGTATACAGCTGAAAACATCGACGACCTGAAGGACAAGAACATCTTCTACATGGGCTAATCCCCACGGCTGAAATTGTCTGACAACGAACGCCACCGGCACCGCTTCGGCGGTGCCGGTTTTCAAAATTACAGCTGAACGGTGTGCAGAAACCCTGCACAGCTTTGAACTGTAAAAAAGGAGGATCTAAAATGGATCTTAACAATACATTTTTGGGCATTGAGTTGGGTTCGACCCGCATCAAGGCGGTGCTGATCGACGAAAACCACGATCCCATCGCTTCCGGCAGCTTCGCGTGGGAAAACCGGCTGGAGGATGGCGTATGGGTCTATCACCTCGAAGATGCGGTTGCGGGAGTTCGCGCCTGTTATTCCGATTTGAGAAAGAATGTGGAAGAGAAATTCGGACAGACGCTCACACGCGTTGCCGGTATCGGTATTTCCGGCATGATGCACGGCTATCTGGTATTTGATCAGGATGGTAAGCAGCTGGCACCCTTCCGCACATGGCGCAACACCATCACCGCCTCTGCGGCTGCAGAGCTGACGGAGTTGTTCCAATTCAACATTCCCCAGCGCTGGAGCATTGCCCATCTGTATCAGGCGATTTTGAACGGGGAAACCCATGTGAAGGACGTTGCACGGCTTACGACCCTCTGCGGCTATATCCACGGTCTGCTCACCGGCAAAAATCAGATGGGCGTGGGCGAAGCGTCGGGCATGTTCCCCTATGATGATGCCACCGGCGATTATGACGGGGCATGTGTTGCCAAATTCGATAGGCTTACAGAAAAGTATCACTTCCCGTGGAAGCTGCGGGGCATCCTGCCGCAGGTTTTGCGTGCCGGTGAACAGGCGGCGGTGCTGACCGCCGAGGGCGCGGCGCTTTTGGATGAGACCGGCGCGCTGCAGCCCGGCATTCCCATGTGTCCGCCGGAGGGTGACGCAGGTACAGGCATGGTCGCTACCGGCTCGGTGCGTCCCGGTACGGGCAGCGTTTCTGCCGGCACGTCGGCGTTTTCCCTGCAGGTGCTGGAGCAGCCGCTGAAGAAGTATTACCCCGAGATCGATGTGGTGGTCACACCTGCCGGCAAGACGGTTGCCATGGCGCACACCAACACCTGCACCTCGGAGATCGATGCATGGATCAACCTGATGGCAGATGCCATGGAAACGATGGGGCAGAAGGTGGATAAAAATGCCCTCTTCTCCAGCATGTACCGCAAGGCACTGGAGGGTGAGAGTGATTGCAGCGGCATTATTGCCTTCAACTACTTTGCAGGCGAGCCGCTGACGGGGACGGAAACGGGCAGACCGATGCTTCTGCGTCTGCCGGACAGCCGTATGACGGTCGCCAATTTCATGCGCTCGCAGCTTTACGGTGCCATTGCGACCCTCAAGCTGGGCATGGATATGCTGAAAAGAGAGGAGCAGGTGATTTCCCGCAGCATGGTCGGTCACGGCGGCTTCTTCAAAACTGCCGGTGTGGGTCAGCAGATCCTGGCGGATGCACTGAAGTCGGG
>JAZNNV010000172.1:0-8857 GCA_045580465.1 Faecousia sp. | reverse complement strand
TCAAAGGTCACTTCACATTCGCGGTCAGTAGAGTAATTCTGCACGCACAGATACGGCTCGCCGTTGTAGATGCGGTAGTGCGATTGCACAGGCAGATCCGTACGATCTGCGCGGTACGGCTGGGCATCGAGGATCTCCTCCAGCGTCACATTGCTCTGCAGGTAGTCAAAATCAAACGCCTCGCCCTCCACATAAGAAGGCTTGCCATCCAGCAGCAGCACCTTGCCGCCCTGCTCTACATATTCCCGCAGGAGCTTTTCCGTGGTCTCGTCGACGGTGTAGACCGTGGGGAGGATCAGATACTCATAGCTGCAAAGACCGCAGCCGATCTTTCCGTCACGGACAAAGCCATCCTCCGCAAGAAGCGTTTCGTCGAGGAAATGATAGCCCAAATGGTGGTTTGCGAGCATTTTGACCTGTTCGGCAAAGATCTTATCGAGCGCTTCCACGCCAAAACCGGGACCGTCGGCATCCCGCTTGTAGTCAAGATATGCACTGCGCACGGGATGCAGCACCGCTACGTTGATCTGCTCCTCGCTGTTGGCGATGAGGTAGCCAAGGTGAGTGAAATGGTCATTGAAAACCTTGAAATATTCCCGCACCCAAGGAGAAATATCCGAGAAATGGTGGGGATAATCCCGCTTGCGCTGACCATGCTCGGAATAGGGCAGCAGATGCTGGCACATCAGGTTCAGACCGCCTACATACTGCAGCTCCGCCAAGCATTTCAGTTCCATGGGGCTGACCTCCCAGCCGCAGGCGGCGAAGCACTCCGTCAGGATCTGCTTCTTGCCGTACTGATGGGCAACGCTGTTGATCTGGTGGGCAGGCAGCGTGTTGGAATGAAAGCGACCGAGCCAGTCAATGCCCGGAATATGCATGTACTTGTAGAAGGGCATAATACCGCCACAGCAGCAGACCTGAAAGCCAAGTGCGGTCTCTTCAATGTAGTGACCGGTGAGCTTGACACCGTTATCATCGCACCACTGATAGACCTGCTCGCCAAAGCTCTTTAACATCAGCTGTTGGCAGGCGCGCCAATAGCGGTGACGGAACTGGCGGTATCCCTGCTTTTCAACGAACAGAAGACCCACGTAATCCCGGATATCCTGTCCGTAGTGCTTTTCAAAATACTCCGGCAGCATCAGGCTAAAGGCAGTACCCCAGCGGAAGATCTGGGGTTCATCCGTAAAGAAGCCCTTGATCAGCTCGCTGAACCGATCGCCGTAGCGCTCCTTGTACAGCTCATGGGTGCTGTCGAGGAATTTGCGCACGACCACCGGGTTCATGATATCGACCGTAGAGATAGAAACGTTCAGATAGACATTGAGGTACTCCCCTGCTCCGCATGGCTCACTGACACGAACCAGTGCCTCCCCATCCATGGGATAGCTTGCGTAGGCATCGGGATCAAAGTCGCCGATCTTGTAGCTCAGATAGCGGTCGCGATTTTCCTCTTCTTCAAGCAAAAGACCGCCGCAGAAGCCACTGGGCCAACCGTTTTCATCATATGCCCATGCGTGCATACCGATCTTCTGTGCTTCGTCCGCGCAGGCATCCACAGCCTGCATCCATTCTTCGGACAGATATTCTGTTTTCAAACCGCCGCGGGCGTGCATGAAAAAGCCACCCATGCCCATTTCCTTCATCCAGCGGATCTGACGGCGCAGCTCCTCCGGCTCCAGCTTGTCGTTCCACGACCAGAAGGGTACGGCGCGATAAGCAGTTAGATCTTCGGATAATTTCATAAGCAATCTCCTTTTATTTCAAGGAATCAAGTCGAATAACGGTCTTTTCTGTAAAGCTGTCCGTATAGAACTTGCGGGTCAGCACTTCGACGTAATCGATGCGGTTATTCTCATTGACACAGGGCTTGCACTCAAAGGTATAAGGTGTGTCAACAGTGACGAACTGCATCTTTTGATCCCGGCGCAGCATCAGGGTCTTACGGTCGGGGCTCAACGGCTTGAACTTTGCGGGGAAATCCGTATAGCCAGCCACGCAGGACGGGAAGTTCATGCGGCTGACAAAGTGGAGCTTTTCAGATGCAGTGACGGTATCGGTGATCTCAAGGCGATCATCATAAAGCGCAAATTCACGTACTAATGTAAACGCACGACCGCTGGGATCGCAGGTGTAATTCGTGACCGAGATCTTCTGCGCGCCGTCTTCCACAACAAGCGCGGAAAGTGTCACTTTCTCCTTCACATCGGAGCTGTAAAGCTCCACATCCAGCGGCATCTCGTCGCAGGTAATCACATTGTGGGCAGATGCAACGTACAGCTCCGTGTACAGATCGGAGCGGTCATAGTTGGGGCAGCCACGGTCGACCACCATAGGCTTGCCGTCACAGTAAAGCACAAAGTGGGGCTTGCCGTAGTGCTGATGAAACGCATAACCATTCGCCTTGGGCTGTGCGGCATCAATGTACAGATCAAATCGTTCATTTCTCAGCACAGACAGTCCACCATCGTGCATAACCATGGTCTTTTTCACGCGGGGGAAATCCAGCGGATAGAAGCTACCCACGAACTCCACATCCGTCACAGCATCGAGGGCATAGGAGTCGCCGATCTGCATACTCTTGCCCGCAGGTGAGGAAAATTGATACAAATACTCGTACTGCTTGCAGATGCGCTCCCGATTGGATAGTCCACCGAAACCGTTGTACTGCAGCAGCAGGTCTGCTTCCACAAAAAGTCTTGCGATAAAGTGGGCATAGGACACCGCATTCTCACGGCTGACGCCCTCAATGCTGATCGCCCGTTCCAGAATTGCTTCTACGATGGCGCTGCCGGTCTCCTGCATGGCAGCCGCATCCTCCAGCTCCGGCAGAAGCGTACCCACCATGATCAGCGCCATGCCGATCTGCAGGGTGTGGTTGCCCAGTTTCTGACCGACCTTCTGAAGCTCACGGTGCTCCTTGCCTTCCTTGTACAGGTGGCGGGTGTGCAGACGCAGCAGGTCGTAGACATAGTTCCAATCCTGCTCGCTCATGGCATCCTTGTCACCGAACAGGAAGATGCTGTGCACCAAATTGATGGTGCGCCATGCCACCTGCATATCAAACCAGATGTGGTCATCCGGATCGTTAATAGGACGGTAGGGGTTATTGACATCCCAATCCTTCAGGATCTTCAGCCAGATGTCCACATATTTCTTGTCCTTCGTCTTGCAATAGTGCTGGGCAAGGGGCAGAAGGATATAAAGTCTGTGCAGCCAGCAGTGGCTCTCCCACTCATTGGAATACTGCCAGTCTGTCCATTTGTTCCAAACGGCACGCCAGTTAAACTTACCGTCCTGCTCCCAGTATTTGAAAAGGTCTCCGTCGAACAGCATCTTGAGCAATTCATCGCTGTTTGCCGTACCGAAAATGTCATTCAGGAAGAAAAACGCACCGCCATCGAAAACGTAGCTGGGGAAAATCGGCTTTTCCATCAGTTTTTCACGAGTATAAGGAAAATAGGTTGTCTTTCCCTGCTCCAGATAGGGGCGGTAATAGATGTTATTCATGCTTTTTTTCTCCCTTGAGGTTCTTCAAAAAGCGTGTGGAATCCTTAATGTCGCACAGATAGGAAAGAAGCGCAACCACCAGCAGTCCGAAAACAGACAGCGTAATAAACTGGGGAACACCCGGGATCACAAAGGGCATATCGCTGCGGAAGAACATGTAGTCATCATAGAAGCCGAACCAACGTGCCACGACCTCACAGTTAAGCACATGCACCAGCATGCCGCCAACCGCCCAGCCATAATGCCGCAGGCTGGGACGGAATGTGCCGGTAAGGTACTCAAAGGCAGGGATCAGCAGCAAACCTGTATGCTGCAGAATGCTCTTGACAATGGGAAAAACCATCACATCGCTGGAGAAAATACCGTCCGGGATGGCAAAGGTCAGCACACCGCCGATAAAGCCGAAGAGATAAAACATCTTCTTGCCTGTTTTCCAATTACACAGTGCAATGATGGGGATCAGCACGCCACCCAGATTGCACGGATACATGGGCCACCACCAGCGAAGCTCATCGCCCTTGACAAAGAAATAGATCAGCCGCCATGCCACTTCAAACACGATCTGAAAAACGCAGATGCCGATCAAAATGCCTTTTTTGTGCTGCTGCGTCAGCTTTTTGCTCACGGCAAAAATGCACACGACCACCAGCGCAAGCACAACCGCCAGCACCGAATAACCGTGGATCGCCTGATATTGATAATCGCCCGGCGTACCCATATCGCCGATCAACCAACGATAAAAGATGTCCATTTCTAATTACTCCTTTGAATTTTCAAAAACAAAGCAAGCCTGCACTCACAGCGGCAGCAATTTGCTGCCGCTGCAAATGATGCAGGCTATCAATATCCGTAAATAATTTCCTCTTCCTTGCCGCTTTCCATGGAGCGGTACATTGCGTTCAAAACGTAAACAGGCGCAAAAATGTCCTCGTAAGAGCGCTTCATTTCGCCGCCTTTAAGCAGATCGTAAAATTCCATAAACTCGTCACCGTAGTGTGCGCCGCAGTCAAAGCGGTCGCCGACCACCATATCGGTTCCGCTGAGCAGCGCATAGTAAAGGCTGGTATCACCGCGGAAGTTCAGATCGACATCAAAACCGTCGTAATGCAAAATAGCCGTCAGGTTATTCTCCTTGCGTACTGCGTAGACGCTCTTGGGGTAGTAACCGAAGATCTCCATGGCGGACTGGGTCACGTGCTGAGAGTAGAAGAAAAAGCCGTCAAAGGGACTGTTCAGGTACACGGGTCCTCTCAGATAGCCACCCACGGGCTTGCCGAAGGTCTGCTCGTTGAATGCCTTCTTCAGTGCCTAAATGCGCTTGGAGAAGATGCAGGACGTACCGCCGCACATCTTGATGTTGTGTGCCTTCAGATCCGCCATAAATTCCCGTGCTTCCTCTTCCGTCTTGGTGATAGGCTTGTCGATAAACATGGGGATGCCGCTTTCGATGTAGGGCTTGGCATACTTGTAGTGATTACCGCCGTGACGGGCAGTAACTACGATGCCGTCGACCTTGCCGACAAACTCGTCGTAGGAGTCTGCAACATAAACACCGAACTCATCGTAGAGCTTTTCGGCAGCGGCTCTGTCGTAGCTGTAAACACCGACAAATTCCATATCGGTGATTGCATGATTGGTAAGTACATGGCGCATAAAATGCGTGGCATGGGAGTTTTCGCAACCCAAAATGGCAACTTTGAACATAAGGCAATTACCTCCTGAAAATGGCGCACTTTCCGCACGCTGCAGATGCTGTAAGTATACCAAATTTACCCACCGATTGTCAAATAGAATTCCGCATATTCCGGCTTTTTTGCGCAAAAACAAAGCCCGAAGGGAGTCCTTCGGGCTTTCTGTCATTTCGAAGTGCGTTTTTTACGCAAAATAAGGCTCGTTCTGCAGGGTAAATAGATTTTGAAACCGATGCGCCCGTCCTCTTGCAGCGCTGCATGATAGGTCAGATGGGCGATCCTCCCCTGCCCGCCGTAGCAGTAATCATCAGAGGAAAGAACCACCTGATAATCCCCTTCTTCCTCCACGGGAACAAAATGACCGTCGTGTGATCTCGCCGGATCAAAGTTAAAGAGGAACAGCGCATTTCCCTTCTTATAAGCAAGCACATGATTCTCGTTTTGTACCAGCAGCTGCTTGTCCAACGCGCCCACCACCCGGTACTTCTTCGCCGCGGCGACCATGTCTTTTTCAAACTGCCAAAGGTATTGGTATTTCAGATTGGGATTGTCCGCAAGACTCCACTGGCGGCGGCAGTAATGGTAGCTCCAGCCGTTGCCCTCCCGAGGAAAATCGATCCACTCGGGGTGACCGAACTCGTTGCCCATAAAAGTCAGATAGCCTTCGCCGCCAAGGGTCATAGTCAGAAGCCGGAGCATTTTGTGCAGCGCCATGCCCCGATCGATCACAAGGCTTTGGCTGTCCCGATGCATGAACCAATACATCTCCTGATCGCACAGACGGAACATGATGGTCTTATCGCCCACCAATGCCTGATCGTGAGATTCGCAATAGCCGATGACCTTTTCCCCCGGCCAGCGGTTCGCCAGCTCATAGTAGATGTGATTGAGATCCCAGTCTTCGTCCTTTGTTTCCTTCAGCAGACGGATCCACATGTCCGGCTCGCCCATGGCAAGGCGGTAATCAAAGCCGATGCCGCCATCCTTAATGGGCAGGCACATGCCGGGCATGGCAGACATATCCTCCGCGATCAGGATCGCGTTGGGATTGATCTCCTTGACCAAGGTCGATGCCAGCTGCAGATAGGTCACCGCATCCACATCCGTGTTCATGGAGAAATAAAGGGACGGACCTGTAAATGCCGTACCCAAGCCGTGGTCGTGGTAGAGCATGGAGGTCACGCCGTCGAAACGGAAGCCGTCAAAATGGTATTCCTCCATCCAGAACTTCAGATTCGAAAGCAGGAACGACAGCACTTCATGCTTCGCGTAATCGAAGCATTTTGTACCCCATGCACTGTGGTCGCCCTTGCTGCCCGCGTGGAAGAACTGATAGGACGTGCCGTCAAATTCGTTGATACCCTCCCGGGTATTGGCAGAGGCATGGGAATGCACCACATCCAGAAGTACCGCAATGCCCAGCCCGTGGGCGGCATTGATCAGTGCCTTCAGCTCCTCCGGCATGCCGAATCTTGAGGATGCGGCAAAGAAATTCGTCACCTGATAGCCAAAAGAAGCATAGTACGGATGCTCCATCACCGCCATGATCTGAATGGTGTTGTAGCCGAGGGCTTTGATCCGGGGCAGTATGTTTTCACGAAACTCCGTATACGTGCCGACCTTGCCCTCCTCCTGCGCCATACCGATGTGGCATTCATAGATAAAGAGCTTCTTTTCCGGGCGGAAGTCCGCATCCGTCCACGGGAAAGGCTTCATACTGTGGATCACCGCATCCCATGCGTAGGTGTTGGGATCCTGCACCACGCGGGTGGCATAAACGGGGATGCGCTCCAGCTCCCTGCCCTCATGCAGGACAACGGTCATCACCCGCTGCCCATCCTGCAGCGCATCCGTGCCGGGCAGAAACAGTTCGAAGACACCATTCTCCAGCTTCGTCATGGGATGGGCATAGCGATCCCATCCACAAAAATCGCCCGTCAGCCAGAGCTTTTCCGCCGCAGGCGCCCACTCCCGGTAGTACCAGCCGTCCTTCGACTGATGGAAACCGAAATAGAGGTGTCCGTTGGCAATGTCAGACAGCTTTTCCTTCTCGCCCAGCAGTGCGCTTTTGGTTTGCCGATAGCGCTGCATGCGCAGCTTCAAATCCGCCTCAAAGGGTACAAGGCATGGATTCATTTTGATGATTTTCAGTGGCATACCGATACTCCTTTGACAAAATATTTGCTGCAGCTCAACCAAGCTGCTGCTCGTTGATGATCAGCTTGAATTGCAGTCCCAATGCTTCCGCGGCCTGACGGCACAGCAGCATTCGGTTTGTAAAGATGGCAAAATAGTCAAGCACCGAGCTGAAATGGGTATCGACTGACAGCTTCAGCTTGACAATGGTATGGGCTTCATTGATCTTCAGCTCCGATTTCGTGACAGAGTAGTTGACCCGGTCATGGATATCGAAGCCGGCAACGTCCTTGGTACGCACGCGGCTGCGGCGAACATCGGATTTATCCGCAAGGATCAGTGCCGCCGCAATGGGATTGACGGGAACACCCGTACCCTCGTCGTGGTTGCCGATGGCGGTGACGATCAGGGAGATCTCCTCCGGCGGGAATTCCCACTTATCCAGCATACGGAATGCCATCAACGCACCGCTTTGGCTGTGGTCGACCCGGTTGACAAGGTTGCCGATGTCATGCAGATAGCCGGCAATTTTGCCCAGTTCCACCGTGCGTTCGTCATAGCCCAGTGTCTGCAGAATATACCCGGTCATTTCCGCAACGCTGCCCACGTGGGCAAAGCTATGCTCTGTATAGCCCAGAGCTGCAAGGGATGCGTCCGCCTGCTCAATGTAGGTTCGGACGGCCTGCTCATTCTTAATATCTTTGTAATTCATAGAATCTCCTTTGGAATGTATGTATATACCCGTTGATAATACTATACACCATTTTTCCCAAAATGAAAAGATAGTATCAAGAAAAAAGCCGCCCTTAGAAACCAAGGACGGCAAAAAATCACTCTCAATTTAGTGCGTTCAGCACATATGACTCCACCTGCTCCGGCGCAATTCCCAGCACCACAGCGAATTCGCCCGTCAAAAGGCGCTGCGCATCATGTAAAAAGTTGTCATCGCACAGATGTACCTTCCGACCTGCTTGTCTTTGCTGCTGTTTGTGCTGATGCAGGGTGTGGACCATCTGTACCAGAGCAGCATAATCGCTGCCGACGATCAGCTCCCGGTAGCGCTGCTTCCGCTGATTCTCATCTGCGATCCAGCAGGATTGACGCATGTTTTCATCCGCAAGGATCTTGTCCAGCTCCTGCCGCGTAATAATGGGACGGAGCTTTGCCAATGCCGCAGGATTGTCCGAAGGGATCATATAGCTTGCCTCCGCTTGATACACAGGATGCAGTACATAGAACAATCGTTTATTTCCTTGTACGTTGCGTTCTTCCATTGCGCCAATACGGCAAACGCCCTGACAGCTGTAAACAACATAGTCTCCGATCTTGTACATGATTGCATCCCCTTTCGTGCTTTGGCATTATTATATCACAAATTTTTCCAGATTTCATGTGGGCAAAATGCTCAAAAATTGCCCGCAGTCTTTTGACTACGGGCAACTTTTTATAATAAAATGTCAACCTGATAATGCTCCAGCCACGCATTGATCTGCAGCAGGTAACAGATCGTCTGGGGG
>JAZNNV010000171.1:0-2910 GCA_045580465.1 Faecousia sp. | reverse complement strand
GCCGTGACATCCAGCTCATATTTCATTTCCGGACCGGCGGTTTTTGCGTAGCTTTCCAGCATATAAAGCACATCCCGATTGTGCTTCAGGGTCTTTTCGATGTTGAATACCAGTCTGGGCAGCTCATATTCGATTTTCTTTCGTTTGCCCTGAATCCGCTTGCTGACGGACTTGATTTCCATACTGTACAGGACAACAGCCAAAATCAAAATCACGGGGCAAAGAAGGGGGGAGATGAACGGAGTGGGGATAGCCATAATGCCTACCAACATGGCTTTTACGATGGCATTGGCACGGAATATTTCGGGGGTAATGTCCATCTGGGCGGTTTTCAGATCCGCTTCCAGCTTGGATTTTTTGAAAGGGTCCATGGGGATGATTTTCGAAAGCCATGCGGCAATGTCACCTAGCCAAAGGTCCAGCCCGGAGGTCTTTTCCTTTTGCAATTTGCTCAAGGATGCTACCGCTTTGGAGGTTTTATAATAAGGGATGGCATAGGCATCAACAAGGATGAAGAAAGCACCCATGCCGATGAGAACGCCGATGATGATTTGCAGCATTTCAAAACCTCCTTACCGCTTGTATTCAATGGGTTTGGTAAACTTCATCATAAACAGTGCGGTGACAAGAATGACCACACTACAGATACCAAGCACCAGTTTGCCGGATGTTTCAAAGAGCAGAGTGTGGAACCAGTCTTTATTCAGCAGGTAAAGCAGAGGAATGTTACCCACTACCAGAGCGACCATCACCCAGTATTCGTTCCGGGCGGCAGCCAGCATACCTTGCAGTTCGTTGTTGACGATCCGCACATCTGTCAGCTTGGCGACCACCGGCAGGAGCGTGTCCTTCAGGGTGCGGTTGTCCTGACAGGCAATCAGGGTATCGCACCACTCTCGGAAGATCTCATCGTCCAGCTTGTCCTTCATGTTGTACAAGGCTCGCTTGACATTGGAGGAAACAGCGGTGGCATCACCCTCAAAAGCAAGGAAAATCTGTTTCAGAGGATGCTTGATATAGGGGATATTCTCTCGCACCGCAGCGATGATGTCGTCGCTGCGGATATAGGAGGTGGTGATGATGGACAGCGTGGTTTCCAGCTCTTCCTTGGTTTTCTTTTCGTAAGAGGAGATGGTGGCTGCGGTGTAGATGAAGGGAATCAGCGCAAAAGCAACGGATAACGCCGGAAGCAGAAACAGGTTGTTGATGAGGATGGAAGTAAAGATACCAACCGCAAACAGCACCAGGGAAGCGAAGCAGAGGAGTGCGAATTGCTTCTGCTTTCCGGTGGCCTCCAGTGCGGCTTTCATGGACATGAGCTTATAATAAAGCCCCTTTTTCTTTTTGCCGCTACGAATGGCCTTTACCCGTTCATGCAGAGTTTGACGCGGCGTTATGATCTGCAGCAAATCATCTGTGACTCGCCGGGGACTCAGATCCAAAATCAGGACAATAGCCAAGGTGAACAGCACCAGACCGAAGATGGGTGCAATCATACATAATCCGCTCCTTTCACAAGAAATTTCTGAAGCGTACTCTGGGGAACACCAAACTGCACCAGCTTGGCTTTCAGATTGTCGCTCATAATCTCCGGCTGCTCAAAGCAGCCTTCAATGAAGAACTTGTCCCCCTTGACTTCGTTGCCGGTGATTTTATACCGGAACAGGCACCGATACTCCCGTTCACCGTCTGGGTTGATGACACACTCGGAAATGTCCATAATCTTACGGGAATTGTCCTCCAGCTTGTGGGCATAGACCACGATGGGGAATGCTTGACCTGCCTGCATCAATGAGGTCTGGAAGTTGATGGGGAACCGCTTTTGACATAATAGAGCCAATCGCATATGTGCTGTATCGGCGGCAGAGGCGTGGATCGTGGATACAACGGTATGCCCGGTCAGGGATGCTTCTACCGCAGAGTAGGCTTCGGTGTCACGCATCTCACCAACCACAACAATGTCGGGATTGAACCGCAGCGATGCCACCACCAGATCTTCCTGTGTAATATCGTGTGCGGCGTTTTCTGAAGGGCGGGACAGGGTATGCACCACATTATTGGTAATAATGCCATTTCTGCTACGGACAAGAGAAAGCTCACGGGAGCCGGACTCGATGGTGAAGATACGCTTATTGTCGGGAATGGTGGACAACAGTGCGTTCAACAGCGTGGTCTTGCCGGAGGAAGTGGCACCGGCGACCACAAAGGATACGCCGTAGCGAAGGCACATACACAGAAAGTCAATCATCTTCTGGGTGGAGTTGCCGCCCTTGACCAACTGTGCCCGATCCACACGGGAAGGGTGCAGCAGACGAATGGATACGCTGATACCACGGTCCTCGTCCACAATGGGGTCCTTCAGTGCGGTGATACGGGTGTTTCCCGGCAGATGTCCCTGAGAAATGGGAGTTGCATTGTCAATGATCATGCCGCTGTGGTGCAGCAATCGCTTCACAATGTCGATGGCGTGCTGGGGAGAATAAAAATGCTCCGCAGACTTTTCGATGCGGCCATCTGTGTAGGTGATGGCAATATCGTTCCAGCCGTTGATGTTGATCTCCTCAATCTCGTCCCGGCCCAGGTACTGGGTTAGGATGGAATACTCCGCCATTTCACAATACAACTTGTCCGAAAGGATTTGGAAGGGCATACCCTCCACCACAACACCGTAATCAAAAAGATACTTTTCGATGTAGGTGCGGAGCTGTGCGGATTTATCCTTGTCAGCAAGGGCGGCGGCATAACGCTCGGAAATGTACCGCTGGACTCGTTCCAACAGCGTTACAAAATCCAAAGATTTTGTCATTTACATCACCGCCCTTGCGATCTCTTTGGCGACAGTGCGATAGGACGGATCGGATACCAAGTCGGTGAGTGTGCCGGTGATGGCCTGCTGCTTAATCTGCCGCG
>JAZNNV010000170.1:0-3249 GCA_045580465.1 Faecousia sp. | reverse complement strand
CCGGGGTTCAGGTCGGGATGGTATTTTTTCGCCAGCTTGCGGTATGCTTTTTTGATTTCTTCATCGGATGCGTCGGGACTGACGCCCAGCACCCGATAGGGATCGTTAATCAACACCATCCCTCCTTTCGTGTTTCGGTTGACGGAAGCTGCTCCACACCCCGTGATAGAGGATGTTGTCCAGAATCTGCTTGTCCTGCACCAGCGGCAGCTTCTCAAATTCCTGCGTGCAGGAAGCCATGGCAAGCACCAGATGGGCTTCCCAACGCTGCCAGTCTTCCTCCATGCCCATGGCAAGATAGGGGTTATACTGATGCCTGCGGCGATCACGGCGGTAGTCCAGCATCGCGTCGCCCAGATAGATAAATCTGCCCAGCGCCATGCCCATTTTTCGAAGGGTGGTTGCCCAAAGGTCTTCATGGTAAACCAACAGCTCACCCATCAGCGCTCCAAAGACGTTTGCAGGCAGGTCGGGATTGGGACAGTTGTCTGCTTCCAGCCGGTCAAGCTCTGCGATGCAATCCCGGATCGCCTGACATTGGCGGGGATATCGACGGGAAATCTCATCGTAATTCTTGCCAAAGATCCCGCCCAGCAGCTTCGCACGCAGGGTGTGATCATCCTGATGGTCATCCAGCGCCTTGAAGTAGGCGAGCGCCACGTTCATATCAGCGGCATAGCCGATATATTCGTTGTCCACCCACGGCTTCTTGGCGATTGGATGCAGCAGACACGCCCGGTCGCCGGCGGTTTCCTCCGGCTCGTAAAGGCTCATCAGCAGCAGCGCAAGAAATGCCATGTCATAGCTCAGACCCAGCCGCGCACTTTGGGAGGAGCGCTCCCGGATCTCCCGGCAGATGCCGCAGTAGACGGCGTTGTAGCGTGATCGTTCCTCTTTTGTCAAAGCCTTGAGGTCGGCGGTGACAAAGCCAAACATCTGCATCCCTCCTTTTTGCGTATCATAAAAAGAAGATGTGAACGGGTGGTAAATTTTGTAAAAAATTTATGTGTCCATCAGCAATTTGTTCAGCGCACCGCCGCCGAACAGCAGCCAAAGGCAGAAATACAGCCACAGCATGCTCAGCGCCACGGCGTAGACCGAGCCGTAGATGCTGGCGTAGCCGGAAAAATGCTCCACATAGACCGAGAAAAGATTGGAAAACAGCAGCCATCCGCCGGAGGCGAAGATCGCCCCGGGAAAGCTGTCGGAAAAGCTGTTTTTGCGGTTGGGCAGCGCCATGAACATGGCGGTAAACAGCGCCGTCTGCAGCAGGAGCATCAGAAGAAAGCGGAAATCCACGATCTCCGAGAGAAACTCCCAGAAAGCACCCCTTGCAGGGGGCAGCATCTGCAGAATGGATTCGCCGAACACGTTCAGCACAAGGGTCAGAAGCAGTACCAGCAGAAACAGAAAGGTGTAAAAAACGCTGATGGTGCGGGTGTAGAGGTAGCTGCGGTCTTCCCGGACACCATAGATGGCATTCAGTCCTGCCATAAGTCCGAAAATACCCCGGCTGGCAGACCACAGCGCACTCACTGCCGACACCGATACCACAGCGGTGGAGGTGTAGGCATAGGTGCTGATGATCAGCTTTTCCGCTGCCGGAAGCAGCGCTTCGGGAATGATACCCTCCAGTGCGCTCAGCAGATCGCCGGCATCCAGATCGGTATAACGCAGCAAGCCCAAAAGCAGCACCAGCGTGGGAAAAACGGACAGCACGATAAAATAGCCGGCATTTGCCGCGTGCAGACCGATGTTCATTTTTTGAACGCGGCGCACATAGTGCCACGCCTTGCCGATCAGACCGCCCTGTGGAAGCTCCATGGAATCCCCCCTTTTGCTCCTCTAGTTTATGCAAAAGGGGAGGGAAATAATCCAAATAATGGCTTTTTGCGGTCAGAAAAGGCTTGTCCGCGGGTCTTTCAGGGCACGCAGATCGGTAAGCGCGGTCATATCGATCAGTGTCGCGCCCAAAAGCGCCAGCTGATTCATGGCTTCGCTGCCGTCATAGAAGCAGAAAACGCTGCTCCAGTTGTTTTTGAGATTATGTACCGTGCCGCTCCAGGTGCCGCCCATGGCGGAGCCGACCTGCGCTACCAGCGTTTTTTCTGCCAGCGCATGAATGACCCGGTTGCGGCTGAGGGCACGGACTGAAGTGAAGGCGGAGTCGTAGCCCTCCTCGCTGAGGTAGAGCACATTGGGATTTTGCGGCTGCTTGCTCAGCTCGTCGGCGACGATGCTGATCACTTGACCGCCTGCTTTCAGGCAGGCGTTCTGGGCGATGCGGTCAGCGCCCCGGGCATTGCCGGAGATGAGAACAAAGCCCTGCATGGCGCACGCGCAGCCCGCTTTTTCGGCAAAGGCTGCGTTTTCGGGAAATATTTCCCGGTTGCCCACCAAGGCAATGGCAGGCTTCTCAAGAAGCAAAAGATCGCCTTTCGCCCATAAGACACCGGGGCTGTCCAATCCAAGCTTTTGGCGCAGACGGACGGGATATTCTGCCGTTACACGGGTGAGGGGAATGCAGCCTGCCCGGTCGCCCTTGTGGAGATAATGCTGCAACAGGTCGGTTTCACCCAGCAGCGCAGCGATGCGGTCTGCCATTTCCTGCCCGTAGCCCAATGCTTTCAGATCGGCGGCAGTCAAATCCCGATCCTGCGCCGGTCGGTCTGCTGCGGCGATGCGCTGGGACAGGGTGCGCAGCTGTGCGGTGGTGAGGCACTTTCGCTCCGGATTCCCCAACTGGCTGGTGAGCAGGAGGAAGCCCTCCTCCCGGGCGTTCAACGGAACTTCCTGCGCGGCTTGGGCGCAGGAGCTGCGGGCGTTTCGTCCACCAACGTGCCGTCGTCCTGAAGAGCGACGGGGCGGATGGTAAATTCAGAATATTTTGCGATCTCATCCAGCTTCGCCTTCTCGGGGAAATTGCCGATGATGGAGAAGGCACTGCCCTTGCGGCGGGCGCGGCCGGTACGACCGATGCGGTGGATGTAGTATTCGTTTTCTTCGGGAATATCGTAATTGATCACGCACTCCACATCGTCCACGTCGATGCCCCGGGAGGCAACGTCGGTGGCGACAAGGATCGCCAGCTTGCCCTGACGGTAGCGCTGCATGGTCTTTTCCCGCTGGCTCTGCCTGATGTCGCCATGGATGCAGTCGCAGTCCAGACCGGCGCGCTGCAGCTCATCGGAGAGCCGCTGGCACATGTGCTTGGTGTTGCAGAAGATGATCACCCGCTCGTAGCCTTGG
>JAZNNV010000169.1:0-2273 GCA_045580465.1 Faecousia sp. | reverse complement strand
GGGAACGGGCTGTGCGCCGATGTGCATCAGCCGCCACTGGTCAAGGCGATACTTGCTCAGATCCACACGACCGTCGTCAATGGCATCCAAAAGATCCTGCGCCCACGGCACCAGCAGCCACACGATGGTGCAGCGTTCCTCGGTGACCGCCCGGAGGATCCACTCCGGCTTCACGCCCCGGAGCAGAACCGCCTTCGAGCCGGCAAGGAGCGAGCCGAACCAGTGCATCTTCGCGCCGGTGTGATACAGCGGCGGGATGCAGAGGAACACATCCTCCCGGGTCTGACCGTGGTGATTCTGCTCACACATGCAGGAATGAACCAGCGACAGATGGTTGTGCAGGATCGCCTTGGGGAAGCCCGTGGTGCCGGAGGAAAAATAGATAGCGGCATCGTCGGTTTCCGTCAGGGCAATAGGAGGTGCGCTGGAGGAGCAGAAGCCCTGCAGCGACATACAGTCCTCGGAATAAGCAGGGCCGTTCTTGCCCACGTAAAACAGCATCTTCACACCGGGAATGTTCTTCTCGATGGCATCGATGCGGCTGACAAATTCCGGGCCGAACACCAAAACCTCCACATCCGCAAGGTCGAGGCAGTACTGGATCTCGTCGGAGCTGTAACGGAAGTTCATGGGAACGGCGATGCAGCCTGCCTTCAGGATGCCAAAATAGACCGGCAGCCACTCGATGCAGTTCATCAGCAAAATCGCGACCTTTGTTCCCTTTTTCAGACCGCGGCTCAGCAGGAGATTTGCAAAGCGGTTGGCGCGGCGGTCAAAATCCTTCCACGTCATCTCCCGGCGGTAGGGGGCATCCTGACTGGCGCTCTCGATCAGGTTAAAATCCCACCAAGTGGTCGCCTTGTCCCGCTCCTCGGAAGGGTTGATCTCCACAAGGCAGCTCTCCTGCCCGTAAAGCCGTGCATTTCTCTCCAAAAAATCTGTAATGACCATATTTCTCACCTTCTCTGATAAAATGAAAAGCCCTCTGCTTACACAAGCAGAGGACAAGAATTTCCTGTGGTACCACCTCAGTTTGCCGCATACGCGACCTCAAGGGATCGGGGTTGATCCGCAAGCTGTATCGGGCTTTTCCCGTCTTCGCCTACTTTCATTTCAGCAAAGCCACTCCGAAAGGAATTCCACACCGACGCTTCCGCTGCCTCGCACCCACCGGCAGCTCTCTGAGGTCGCACCTTGGTATGTACTGGTTTTCATCACCGTGTTTGAATATTTCTTACAGTTTACCACTTCCGTACCGCTAAGTCAATGGAAAATCGTGAAAAACCAGCAGGAATATGCAACAAAAGACCGGAGTAGCCCGGTCTTTTGTTATAACGTAAATGTAGGGCGGGCCCTTGGTCCCGCCACTACGATATCAATACGTTTCATGGCGGGAGCAAGCACCCGCCCTACGGTAACAATGACATACTCAGCCGTAAAAACCGGCATCAAGCAATCGAGCAAGTGCCGCGTTGGCTTCCTCGTCGGAAAACAGTGCCGTAAACCGCTTGTCGATGGCAAGGGCTTCCAGACTCAGCTCCAGATGCTTCTTGTCCGCAAGAGCGGCAAAGCCGTCGCTTTCCCGGTTGCCGGAAAGGGCGCGGTGCGCCGCCACCATGGCATCTGCGGCATCCACGGGACGCATTTTCACGCCCAGCTGCGCTGCCTTTTCCCGGGCAGCCGCCCACGCGATGATAAACTTTTCTTCCATCTTACTTCTCCAAAATGATCGGGCCATTATTTGCCGTCAGGGTCGCCTTGATGAACGCGGCGGCTTCGCTGGCGGTGAGCAGCTGCTGCTCGCCGGTCGTCATGTTCTTCACCGCGCACTTGCCGGCAGCCAGCTCATCCTCGCCCAGCAGCACCGCAAAGGGAACGCCCAGCTTGTCGGCATATGCCATCTTCTGCTTGAATTTCTTCTGCTCGCCGTAAAGCTGCACCCGAAGACCGCTGCTTCTCAGCTGCTCCGCCAGTGCGATGGCAGGACCGGCTTCGGGAAGCATGGGCAGCACCAGCGCATCGCAGGGTGCGGTGGGCAGCGCAGGATGCAGCAGGCCCTGCACGTCCAGCACGTAGAACAGACGGGTCAGACCGATGGAAATGCCCACACCGGGCAGTGCCTTGTCGATGTAGTAGCCCGCCAGATTGTCGTAACGACCGCCGGAGCAGACCGAGCCGATCTCGGGATGATCCAGAAGCGTGGTCTCGTAAACCGTGCCGGTGTAGTAGTCCAGACCTCTTGCGATGGTCAGATCCACGGCAAAATTCTCCTC
>JAZNNV010000168.1:0-4523 GCA_045580465.1 Faecousia sp. | reverse complement strand
CCAAAGACAAATCCTGATGGGCAGACCGCCTGCGCCGGGCTCTGCAGGACCGTGGACATAAGCCGCCAGGTCACGCACTTCCACGTAAACCGTATACTCAGGATGGCGAACATCTACCTTCACGGTCGGATGGGCTTCCGCAAGGCGACCGCCTATTTCCTGGGAAATAGCAATGGAGGTCAGGGGGAAGCGCTTATCAGAGCGCTTGGACTCTACCTTGAAGGACTTGGCGCAGTCCAGATCGTCGCCCAAATACTCCTCGATGGCGTTGTAGATCGCATCAATATCCTTGTCGCAGGGGCGGCAGCGGCACAGGCTGACCACACCGAAAATGGAGTGACATGCCTCCCACGCGCCGTCCACATCCGCCATTTCGTCCTCCGGCACGACGTAGACTGTCGACTGCATGATGTAGACATCAAAATTGCCGTAGTGCTTCATGCGGCGGCGGATATTCTGGCGCAATTTGTTCTCAAACTGGCGCTTATTCGCGCCTTTCAGCACGATTTCGCCAAGCTTCATCAAAAAAATCTCGTTCATTTGAAATTACCTCTTTATCCTCGGTTTCCCATATTTACGGCGCGGTACTGGATCGCTTCCGCAATGTGCTGCGGCTGGATCTCGTCACTGCCGTCAAGGTCGGCAACAGTTCTTGCCACCTTCAAAATGCGATCATAGCTGCGGGCGGTCAAGCCCATCGCTTCGAACGCCTGCTTCATGAGCTGCTCTCCTGCATCATCGATGGCGCAGAATTTGCGCATCTCGTCAGGACCCATGCGGGCGTTGCACATATTGCCATCCGAGCCAAAGCGCTCATGCTGGCGGTTTCGTGCCGCATCCACACGCTTCTTCACTTCACTGGACGGCTCTGCCTCTGCGCGGCTGCGCAGATCCTCAAATGCCACCGCAGGCACTTCCACCACGATGTCAATACGATCCAGCAACGGGCCGGAGATTCGTCCGCGATAGTTCTGAACGGACATTTCGGAGCAGGTGCAGCGCCCGGAGGGATCGCCGTACCAGCCGCATTTGCAGGGGTTCATGGCACAAACCAGCATAAATTCGGCAGGATACGTCACCGCAGCCGCCACACGGGAGATGGTGACCGTCGCATCCTCAAGGGGCTGGCGCATCATATCCAGCGTGTCCTTACGGAACTCCGGCAATTCATCCAAAAACAGCACGCCCTTGTGCGCCATGGAGATCTCGCCCGGTCTGGGATTTGTGCCGCCGCCGGCAAGACCGGCATTGGAGATGGTGTGGTGGGGCGAACGGAAGGGTCGGCGGGTCACCAGCGGCTCCTGCGCCGTCAGCAGACCCATCACGGAATAGATCTGACTGACCTCAAGGGATTCATCCCACGTCATATCCGGCAAAATGGACGGCAGGCGCTTGCTTAACATGCTCTTGCCGGAGCCGGGAGGTCCAATCATCAAAACATTGTGGCTGCCTGCAGCGGCAACCTCCAAGGCGCGCTTCACATTCTCCTGTCCCAAAACATCCTTGAAATCAAGGGTCGGCACATCCGACGGCTTCGGCTCCCACAAAGGCTCCGGCTGCAAAACCGTTTCGCCGTTGAGGGCAGCTGCAAGCTCATGCAGGGAACGGATGCCGTACACAGCAGGACCGCGCGCCAAAGTGGCTTCCGCCGCATTTTCATAAGGAACGAACAACGCCTGCACGCCTGCCTGCTTGGCGGCCAGCGCCATGGGAAGCACGCCGGAAACCGCACGCAGTTGACCGTCAAGGCTCACCTCACCCAAAAAGGCGCTGGTGGAACGGGGACGGCGCACACTTCCCGCGGCGCACAGAACACTCAACAAAATCGGCAGGTCATAATGGGTACCCGCCTTTTTCAGATTGGCAGGGGCAAGATTAACGGTAATACGGCTGGCGGGAAAGGTCAGTCCCGAGTTCTTCGCCGCTGCGCGGACACGTTCACGGGCTTCCTTGACCGTTGCATCAGGAAGACCCACGATGTCAAAGCCCGGAAGACCGTTGGAAATATAGCATTCAGCCACCACTTCCGCACCGCGGATGCCGGTCAAGCCCATTGTCCTGATACTGCAGATCATAATTGCGCCCCTTTTCTCCCATTTTAGACCATTATACCTGATTTCAGAGCACTTGACAAGTACTTTCTGAAACGGCGTTTTCCGTTGACAATCAAGGCTTTTTTTGATATGCTTGGATTATAGGTATTCGGCATTGGGCTTCTTGTTCAGGAAAAAATCTACCGCAGTATGTAACCCTACGCCCTGTTTTTATAGTTCATTTATAGAAGGATGTTTCATACATTCGGAAAACCATTTTTAATAATGCAAAAAAAGGAGGAAGTGTTATGAAAAAGAAGTGGTTACTGGTCATTCCCATCCTTTTCCTGATCGCATTGATAGGATTCCTGATCTATCGCAATCCCCCCACAACGCCGATCTCCATCTCATTTGATGCTGTGAAGATCGACCGCAACTGCAATCAGCTGGACACCGTGCCGATCCGGCTGACGGGAGAATGGATCCATCCTTGGTTTGAAGAGGACAGACTGAACATTACCTCCAACGATTTTGACGGCATGACACAACTGGAAGTCGTTGGGTATGCTTCCGACCGTTTCCCCGGCGGCGTACCTAGACAGCTTCCGAGTTTAACCTTGTTGACGTGTACGGGAGGAACATTCAACAGAGGCAAAAATCAGCTTGAATCCTGCGAGGTTGTATTTAGTCCGGATCATACACGCTGGATGCTTGCTTTCCCGGAATATGGTACTTTCTATGTCGGATCAATCAACAGTGAGGATACCCTCGAAGACCTGTACGAATATTTCCAGCCCATAATCATCGGCTCTTGGCCCCTTGATCCCAGCGAAATTGCTCTGTGGCAATACTTTGGTCGTTGGGTAACATCAGATGGTAAGAGCAGCGAACCTGTTGACCTCGAACTGAAAATCGTTGTTCAGGAAAAAGAAGATAAGCGCGATGTGCTGAACCTGTATTTCGATCTTCCCAAGGATTTCCCCTATATTTTCAACAAGGATGAAGTCTACTACAACGGAAGCAACGGCATCCTGCCTTACTACACCTCCACCGGCTATACCTTGGGCAAAGACTCCTCCGAGCCTGAGCTGGTTCGTTTTGCCTACGACAAGGAAAAGAACTGGTCGGTCTTTGTATGGGAGGATAGCCCCGAGCAATATCTGATTGTTTCCGGCAAACCGCAATTTGATGCGCAGGAGATCCTTGCACATTTTGAAGATTTCCTTGATCTTCTTCCCTATAACAATTAACACGATCCGCTGTTTTACGAAAGGAGAGAACCATGAACCGCAAAACGACATTGATCATCACGGTCGTTCTCGCAGTGGCTTTGATCGTCTGCCTTGTTCCGTGGCCCATCCCCTGCGTTCAGACCCTGAACGCCGCAAAGCTGGACGCAGCCGGCAAAGCGCTTGGCACCGTTCAGATCGCGGTGGAAGGTACGAAATACACCTCCGTCCTGCTCGGTGATACCTTGGTAGCAACACTTGGACCAATCGAAGAATTCCCGGACGCACAGATCGATTCTTCCAAATTCCGCACTTCACCCTTTCACCCGTATCTTGCACAATCCTTTGCCATCGCCGATACGAGCTATGAGGGCGATCTGATCGACGCGATCCAAAATGACGGTCTAACGACCAATGGATACACCTTTCACCTGCGCCTGAGTCCTGAGCTTGACCGCTGGTACATCCACATCGTACACAATAACGAGGCAGAGGCTTACTATGTCGCCTCCCTCAGCGGTGACAGTACTGCTGCAGAGCTTTACGAATATTTCAATTCTCGCAATCCATAATTCCCCGGGGAGCGCTGCTGCGCTCCCCTTTTTTTGTCTTTCTGACCAATTCTTTCTGCACTTTTTCCTCGAAAGTCGGCATAATTCGGCTTTACAAATCGAAGGAAAAGTGCTATGATATGGGAGTAGAAATTTGAATACTATTAGGAGGTATTTCATCTTGGCAAGAAAATTCAAGACCATGGACGGCAATACCGCTGCCGCCCACGTCAGCTACGCCTTTACGGAAGTAGCCGGCATCTACCCCATCACCCCGTCCAGCCCCATGGCTGACAACGTCGACCAGTGGTCCGCTGCCGGCCGTAAGAACATCTTCGGCGATACCGTCAAGGTCGTCGAGATGCAGTGCGAAGCAGGTGCTGCAGGTACCGTTCACGGCTCTCTCGCCGCCGGTGCACTGACCACCACCTACACCGCTTCTCAGGGTCTGCTGCTGATGATCCCCAACATGTACAAGATCGCCGGCGAGCTGCTGCCCTCCGTTTTCCACGTCTCCGCACGTACCGTCGCTGCACAGGCTCTGAACATCTTCGGTGACCACTCCGACGTTTACGCCTGCCGTCAGACCGGCTTCGCTATGCTGGCTGAGACCAACGTACAGGAAGTTATGGATCTGGGTGCTGTTGCCCATCTTGCAGCCATCGAGGGCCGCGTTCCCTTCATCAACTTCTTCGACGGTTTCCGTACCT
>JAZNNV010000167.1:0-2165 GCA_045580465.1 Faecousia sp. | reverse complement strand
GGCGTAATCTTCTACAGAAAAGCCGGAAACATTTGCCATTACCGGCTTGTGGAAGCACTTTGCAAGCCTCGGCAATTCTTCGGTAATGACCTTTTCAACACCGGGATTTTGAAGACCCACGGCATTGATCATACCACTGGTGCATTCGGCGATGCGGGGCGTGGGGTTGCCGAAGCGGGGATCTTTTGTTGTACCCTTGAAAGAGAACGTTCCCAGCTCGTTGATGTCGTAAAGCTCGGCAAATTCATAGCCGAAGCCGAAGGTGCCGGAGGCGGGGATCACTGGATTATCAAGCGCAATACCGCAAAGATTTACATTCAATCCCATAGAATCTCCTCCTTTTTCATCACGGGTCCTTCCTTGCAGATGCGCTTGTAACCGGTGAGGGTCTTGCAGGAGCAGCCCATGCATGCTCCGAAACCGCAGCCCATGCGTTCTTCAAAGCTCATCTGCCCGGAGGTCTCAGATGCTTTGTAAACAGCCTTGAGCATCGGTTCAGGACCGCAGGTGTAGAAATAGCTGTAGTCCATGCCTTCAAGGGCGGTGGTGACGAAGCCCTTGATACCGTAGCTGCCGTCGACGGTGGTGACGGTTACGGCGCAGCCCAGTTTTTTGAACTCTTCTTCGTAGAAAACTTCGGATTTTGTGTTAAAACCGAGAATTACAGAAACTTTTTTACCCTCAGCAATCAGCTTCTTGGCGAGGTTATACATGGGCGGAACACCCACGCCGCCGCCCAACAGAACGGGACGGTCACCGCTTAAGGAGAGGTCGTAGCCGTTACCGAGACCTGTCAGAATGTCCAGCTGTTCGCCTGAAATCATCTTTGTCATTTGGGCAGTACCCTTGCCGACCACCTTGTAGATGATCGTGAGGGTCTTGTCATCGTAATCGCAAACAGAGATGGGGCGGCGCAGAAACAGTCCGTCCAGCTGAATATTAACAAACTGACCCGGTGCTGTGATGGCTGAGGTGTCGCCGGAGAGGATCATTTTATAGACGTTGTCTGTCAGCGGGCAGTTGCTCAAAACTGTAAAATAGCTTTGTTTCATCGGTTTCTCCTTTTATGAAACGGGTTGATGAACGGCGAGGGCAAGCACCCGCCCTACAAAGAACTCACGCATCAATGGTGGAAATGGTTAATGTGGTTTCTTCCAGAACATCCAGCAGGACACGGACAGTATCCAGCGCGGTGAACATGGTCACGTTGTACTCCGTGGCGATCTGGCGGATCTGCAGACCGTCGGACTGGTTGGAGCCGGGGTCGCGGGTGTTGATCACGTAGGCGATATGACCCTGCCGCAGGGCGTTGGGGATCTCGTCGCTACCCTCGCTGATCTTGGTCAGGCTGTGGGTGCGGATGCCCTTTGCCTTGAGGAATTTAGCAGTTCCCTTGGTCGCTTCGATGTTGAAGCCCAGACGATAGAAACGCTCGATCAGCGGCAGTGCCTCTTCTTTGTCCTTGTCGGCAATGGTTGCAAGCACTGTGCCGTAGTTCTGCAGGTGCATGCCGGATGCCTGCAGCGCCTTATAGAGGGCGCGGTTAAGGGTGTTGTCATAACCGATGGCTTCGCCGGTGGACTTCATCTCCGGGGAGAGATAAGCATCCAGACCACGAATTTTGTTGAAAGAGAAGACGGGGGCTTTCACATAGAAGCGCTGCTTTTCCTCAGGATAGATGTCGAAAAGACCCTGCTCCTTCAGGCTCTTGCCGAGGATGACCTCCGTTGCAATGTCTGCAAGGCTGTAGCCCGTTGCCTTGCTCAGGAAGGGAACGGTACGGGAAGAGCGGGGATTGACCTCAATGATAAAAACGTTGTCGTCCTGATCAACGATAAACTGAATGTTAAAAAGACCAACAATGCCGATACCGAGACCCAGCTTTTTTGCATACTGCAAAATGATGCCCTTGACCTTGTTGGAAATGGAGAAGGAGGGATAGACGCTGATGGAGTCGCCGGAGTGGACGCCGGTGCGTTCGATCAGTTCCATGATGCCGGGGACGAAGATGTCCTTGCCGTCACAGACGGCGTCAACTTCCACTTCCTTGCCGATGATATAGCGGTCGACGAGAACAGGTTTGTCGGCATCGATCTCAACGGCAGTCTTGAGGTAGTGGCGCAGCTGAGGCTCGTCGGCAACGATCTGCATGGCGCGGCCGCCCA
>JAZNNV010000166.1:0-22136 GCA_045580465.1 Faecousia sp. | reverse complement strand
AGCTTTGAGCGCACCATGCATTATGAAGCTACTGATTCCGTAAGGGTGTTTGTTCCCGTGCGGTTGAGGGAATGTAAATAACAAACTGCACCCGGAGAAGTTCCTTCCAAGTTGCTTTCGGACAGGGGTTCGATTCCCCTCGGCTCCACCATAAAAACGCCGCCTTCGGGCGGCTGTTTTTTATGGTGGAGCCGAGGAAGGAATCGAACCGATCTAAATGCAACAGTCCGGGGGACTGTTGCTGGCTGGGTAGGGTCCCAGCCACACCTTGATTAAATCGATTCCCCTCGGCTAGCCGCATTTTGGTGGTTGTTTTAATGGTGACGTCAATGCAAATCGATTCACCTCGGCTTCAAAAGAAAGACCGACAAGTACTGACTTGTCGGTCTTTTAATTATTTCAGATTAGCCAGCAGCTCCTGCATGTAAGCATCGCAGGTAGGACCGCTGCGTTCGCCAGTGACCAATGTCTTGCAGGCATCCAAGGCGCTCTCAAGGCGCTGGGCGGCTTCCTGCCGGCAGATGTGCCGCAGCAGCATCACGGTCGCCCGCAGGATACTGACTGGGTTCACGTAATCCTGCAGCCCGTCAGCGATCATTCTGGGGGCAGAGCCGTGGATGGCTTCAAACATGGCATAACGATCGCCCAGATTGGCGCTACCGGCACTGCCCACGCCACCTTGGATCTGTGCCGCTTCATCGGTGATGATGTCGCCGTAGAGATTCGGAAGCACGAACACCTGAAAACCGCTGCGGATGGCGGGATTGACCAGATTTGCGGTCATGATGTCGATGTACCAGTCGTCTGCTGTGATACCCGGGTAATCGGCTGCGACCTCGTGGCAAATCTGGGTGAATTTGCCGTCGGTCTTCTTCATGATGTTTGCCTTGGTCACGATGCTGACACGGGACTTTCCATTCTGTTTTGCGTAATCAAAGGCAGCCTTGGCAATCCGGCGCGTGCCGAAGTCGGTGGTTACCTTGAAATCCATCGCAAGACCGGGCAGGCTGATGCCACGGCTGCCCAAGACATATTCACCTTCGGTGTTCTCCCGGTAGAAGATCCAGTCGATGCCTTCTTCCGGGATGCAGACAGGTCTGACGTTGGCGTAGAGATCCAGTTCCCGGCGGAGGGTAACGTTTGCACTCTCCATCGTTCCGCCCATAGGCGTCGTCGTAGGGCCTTTCAGCAGTACATCGCAGGACTTGATCTCAGCAAGGACATCCTCGGGCACGGATTTGCCTAAGGCAAGGCGGTTTTCGATGGTCAAGCCGTCGATCTGCTTGAGAATGATGCTGCCCTTTGCGAGCTCATCAGTAAGCAGGATGTTCAGCACCTGCTTGGCACGCTCAAGGATCAGAGGACCAATGCCGTCGCCGTCGACGATGCCGATGGTAACGACTTTTTTGTTTGTGAAATCTGTCTTTTCGACCTTTGCGTTTTCGATGCGCAGCAGCTGCTCTTCCAGAAGCGTTCGGAACGCTGCACAGGCAAGATCAATCTGGCTCATATTCCGCCCTCCCCAATGTAGTGCAGGAGTCCACCTGCACGCAGAATTTTCTGTTGACGTGCTGTCAGGCTGCAATTCAGAGTGATCTTCCGATCGCCGACGGTTGCAGTGACCGTGCCGTTTTCCATACCGTCATAGATGTTGTCGAGTTTTAACACATCGCCCTGTGCGAGGACATCATAATCCTCCGCATTTGCAAGGGTCAGCGGCAGGATGCCCGCATTGATCAGGTTTGCAATGTGGATGCGCGCAAAGCTCTTTGCGATGACACAGCGGATGCCAAGATACATGGGAACAAGTGCCGCATGCTCGCGGGAAGAGCCTTGTCCGTAGTTCTCGCCGCCGAGGATGATGCCGTTTGCCGTTGCCTTTGCCCGTTCCGGGAACGCGGGGTCGCAGACCTCAAAGCAGAACTTGGAAAGGAACGGAATGTTGGAACGGTAGGGGAGGATCTTTGCGCCGGCGGGCATGATGTGGTCGGTGGTGATGTTGTCGCCAACCTTCAAAACGATGCTGCCTTCAAGAGAATCCAGCATCGGCTTGCCGTCGGGGAATTCCTTGATGTTCGGACCACGCAGGACAACTGCATCCTTCGCTGCGTCTTCATCCAAAGGCATCAGAACGCCGGAGTCGTCAATGGTGAATTGGTCGGGAAGCGAAACAGCAGGGATGCTGTCGATGGTCATCGGATCGGTGATGTAGCCGGTCAGCGCGGATGCGGCTGCGGTTTCGGGAGAAACCAGATAGACCTGACCGTCCCGGGTGCCGCTTCTGCCGAGGAAGTTGCGGTTGAAGGTGCGAAGACTCACGCCGCCGGAATTGGGGGAGAAGCCCATGCCGATACAAGGTCCGCAGGCACATTCCAGCAGCCGCGCACCGCTGGCGAGAATATCTTCCAGCGCGCCGCACTTGGCAAGCATTGTCAGCACCTGACGGGAGCCGGGGGAGATGGAAAGATTGACATGGGGCGCAATGCGCTTGCCCTTCAGGATCGCAGCCACCTTCAGCATATCTGCGAGGGAGGAGTTGGTGCAGGAGCCGATACAAACCTGATCGACCTTAATGGTATTCAGCTCCGCCACAGACTTGACATTGTCCGGGCTGTGGGGGCAGGCGATACGGGGCGTTAAGGCGGAAAGATCGATGTCGATCACCCGGTCGTAGACGGCATCATCGTCAGCAAATACGGCTGTGAAGTCATCAGCGCGCCCTTGAGCCGCGAGAAATGCCTTTGTGACCTCGTCAGCGGGGAAGACGGAAGTGGTCGCACCCAGCTCTGCACCCATGTTGGTGATGGTTGCACGTTCCGGCACGGACAAGGTCTTAATGCCTTCGCCACCCCACTCGATGATCGCGCCGACACCGCCCTTGACACTCAAAATGCGCAGAATTTCAAGGCTCACATCCTTGGCGGTCACACCGGGACGAAGCTTGCCCGTCAGATTGACATGGAACATCTTCGGCATGGTGATGTAGTATGCACCGCCACCCATGGCAGCAGCAACATCCAGACCACCTGCACCAAATGCCAGCATGCCAAGACCGCCGGCGGTGGGAGTATGGCTGTCAGAGCCGATCAGAGTCTTGCCGGGCTTTCCGAACCGCTCCAGATGTACCTGATGGCAGATGCCGTTGCCGGGACGGGAGAAGCGGACACCGTACTTTGCGGCAACGCTTTGCAGATACTGGTGATCGTCCGCGTTTTCAAAGCCGCATTGCAGTGTGTTGTGATCGACATATGCAATGCTCAGCTCTGTCTTCACACGGGGAATATTCATGCCCTCGAGAGCCAGATATGCCATCGTGCCGGTGGCGTCCTGCGTTAAGGTCTGATCGATTCGAAGGGCAACCTCGCTGCCGGGGGTCATGTCGCCGGACAGCATATGGGCGGCGATGATTTTCTGTGCAATTGTTTTACCCATTTTGATAGCACCTCGCAATCATATTTTGCTTTGCCCGGCTGATATGCTCTGTAATCAGCTTCGACGCAAGCTCCGCGTCGCCGGATGTAATTGCCTTATAGATGGCATTGTGTTCCTGAATGGATGCGTCCAATCTCTGCTTGTCAGCAATTGAGATCAGACGGTAGCGCTGGGTCTTGCGGTGCAACGGCACCAGCGTGTCACGCAGAACAGGACGCTGGGAGAGGGTGTAGATGGCAAGATGGAAGCGATCATCCATCTGACGCAGATGCTCCAGATCCTGCTTGTTATAGTAGAAATCCTGCAGATCATTGATCTGCTTCAGCATTTCAGCACCTTCGGGTGTCAGATTTTTTGTTGTATAGTAGGCGGCAAGACCTTCGATCTGCTGACGGATGTCCATAATGTCGATCAGATCGTCCAGCGTAATACCGAGTACGAGAGAACCCTTGCCGGTGTCCTCGATCAAACGCTCCTGCTCCAGCCGGCGGAGCGCGTCACGGATGGGCGTGCGGCTGACGCCGATCTGCTCCACAAGCTTCAGCTCCGTCAGGATCGTACCGCGGGGGTAGACACCGACGATAATATCATGCTCCAGCTTCTCAAAAACCTGATCTGCCAGAGAAACAGTTTTGAATTCTGCCATACTCAATCCTCCTGACTGACAGTGAATCTGCCGGGTGCCAATTCTTCAATCTTTTCTTCCAGTTCTGCTGTAGACATGACTGTCTGCCGTTCCTGCTCGTACTGCTCGTCGACCCACTTCTTCAGCTCTACCACCAGAGGATCGTTCTTGGCGATCTCGTCTGCGCCGGAGAGGTGATAGTTACAGTTGATCCAGTAGGCGATACCTGCCAAGCCGGAGGTCTTGCTGATCTCGACCCGCGCCTTGCGGTTAAGGAGCTTTTCGGTGTCGAAGATCGTGTAGATCTCCGCATCCTTCAAAAGTCCGTCGGCGTGGATGCCGGCGCGGGTGGAGTTGAAGTTCCGTCCGACAAAGGGTGTCATGACGGGGATGTCGTAGCCGATTTCCTTTTCGAAGTATTCAGCGATCTCTGTGATGACGGTGGGGTCCATACCATCCATCGAGCCGCGCAGAGAGGCATACTCAAATACCATCGCTTCCAGCGGGATGTTGCCGGTGCGCTCGCCGATACCAAGCAGGGAACAGTTGACCGCGCAAGCACCGTAGAGCCATGCGGTGGACGCATTTGCGACGGCTTTATAGAAATCGTTGTGACCGTGCCATTCGAGATATTCGCTGGGAACGTCGGCATAGTGCTGCAGACCGTAGATGATACCGGCGACGCTGCGGGGCATAGCGGCTTCGGTGTAGGGAACGCCGTAGCCCATGGTATCGCAGGCGCGGATCTTGACGGGAATACCCGCTTCCTGGGAAAGCTGCTGCAGCTCATTGACAAAGGGAACAACAAAGCCGTAGAAATCGGCGCGGGTGATGTCCTCCAGATGGCAGCGGGGAACAACACCGGCGGCAAAGGCATCCTTGATGGTGCCAAGGTAGTGGTCCAGTGCCTGCTGACGGGTCATCTTCATCTTCTTGAAGATGTGGTAGTCGCTGCAGCTGACCAGAATGCCGGTTTCCTTGATGCCAAGATCGCGCACGAGGGCAAAGTCCTGCTTGCTGGCACGGATCCAGCTGGTGATCTCCGGGAACTTCAGATCCAGCTCCATACATTTTTCAATGGCTTCCCGGTCTTTCTTGCTGTAAATAAAGAACTCGGTCTGGCGGATGATGCCGTAAGGACCGCCCAGCTTGGAAAGAAGCTTGTAAATGTTGACGATCTGATCGACGGTGTAGGGCTCAACAGACTGCTGACCGTCCCGCAGGGAGGTGTCGGTGATCCAGATCTCCTCCGGCATACTCATGGGAACACGCCGGTGGTTAAAGGAAACCTTCGGCGTTGTGCCATAGGAGTAGATCTCCCGGTGCAGATTAGGCTCTGTAACATCCTGAAGGGAGTACTTGTAGGATTTCTGTTCCAGCAGGTTTGTTTTTCTGGAAATTTCAAGCATGGCGTATCCTCCTTGATTGATGTTGTATAATTGTATACAATTATACATATGTATTTTGTTTTGTCAATCTCTTTTTGAAAAATATTGCAGTGCAGGGAAGAAGTTTCTCTTGTTATTTACAAACAAATGTGCTATAATAAAGCAAACGAACGGAGGTGACGGAGTTGGAGCAGAAAAACTGCCCGGTAGATGTGATATCCATGTGCAGCGCCGGCGGCGAGATCCGCCCGCTTCGTCTGCGTCTGGAGAATGATGCGCATCAGCTGCAGCGCATCGATATTGATGAGGTGATCAGCGTCAAGCAGGTGCAGTACGTGGGTATCGAAGCACAGATCTTTCTCTGCCGCGCAACGCTGCACGGGAAGAAGGCACTCTTTGAGCTGCGCTATACCATCCGCACCCACAGCTGGTGCTTGTTAAGGAGGATTTGCTGATGTCAGATCCCGTTATTTTTCATGTGGATGCCAATTCGGCATTTCTCAGCTGGTCGGCGGTATATCGGCTGAAGGTTTTGGGAGAAACTGTCGACCTGCGGGAAGTGCCGTCTGTAGTGGCAGGAAATAAGGAAAAGCGGCAGGGTGTCATATTAGCGAAAAGCGGTCCTGCCAAGAAGTTCGGTGTTCAGACCGGCGAGCCGCTGTTTCAGGCACTGGAGAAATGCCCGGAGCTGGTGGTGATTGCGCCGGACTATCCCATGTACGTGGAAGCATCCCGCCATTTTGTGGAGCTGCTGCGGCAATTCAGCCCTGCGGTGGAGCAGTATTCCATCGACGAAGCATGGGTGGATATGACCGGCACAGAGCGTCTGTGGGGCAGTCCGCTTTTGGCAGCAGAAAAAATGCGCCGACGGATCAAGGAAGAGCTGGGTTTTACGGTCAATATCGGCATTTCCAGCAATAAGATCCTTTCCAAAATGGCAGGGGATTTTGAAAAGCCCGACAAGATACATACGCTCTTTCCCGAGGAGATGGAAGGGAAATTCTGGATTCTTCCCGTACGGGATCTGTTTCTGGTGGGTCCGGCAACGGAAAAGAAGCTGAAAATGATGGGCATTTACACCATCGGTGACCTTGCAAAAGCGGATCTTCAGATCCTGCGCCGCCGGCTTGGAAAGCACGGCGAGACCATCTGGCACTTTGCAAACGGGCGCAATGCGGATGCTGTCATCCCGGAAGCGCCGGAAAACAAGGGCTACGGCAATTCCGTGACCACCTCTACCGATGTTACAACGGCGGAGCATGCCCATCAGGTGCTGCTTGGCTTATGTGAGACGGTTGCCTCCCGTATGCGCAGGGACGGCAAGTGCGGCAGGTGCATCTGCGTGCATCTGCGGACAAATGAATTTGCGCAGCTTTCTCACCAGAGCAAGCTCCATGGCGCGACCAACATCACTGCGGAGATCTTTCAGGAGGCATGCCGTATTTTTGATGAGGCGTGGGATGGCTTTTCACCGCTGCGGCAGCTGGGCGTGCAGGTGACGCAGTTAAGTTCCGAGCCGTATCAGCAGTATGATCTGTTTTCCGGCGTTACAGCGCAGCAATATGAAAAGAAGCTGCGCCTTGATGAAACGGTGGATGCGTTGCGCGACCGCTTTGGTGAGGATGTGATCCGCCGTGCTAAGTTTGCCCAAGATCCGGAAGGACACATGACCGGCGGTCTTGACAAGGCACGCCGTACCGGCGTGACAAAGCCGGTGCCGGATGAATTTTAAGTAGAAATTTCTGCTGAGTTGGAGTATAGTGTGAATAAAGAACATTTCGGGAGGCACTGCAATGTCCATCGTCAAATTCTACCGGGGCGATCCCAATGCGCCCAAGACCACCATGCCCGCCCATCTCGGCGCGAATGCGATTATCACCCATGAGGGACGTATCCTTCTGGAGCGCCGCCGGGACAGCGACACCTGGGGCTTGGTTGGAGGCGGTGTGAAGAAATGGGAAGAACCCATTGACGCGATCGTGCGGGAAACATATGAAGAGCTGGGACTTCGCATCCCTAAGGCACGTTTTCGCAAGCTCGCTGTTTATGGCGAACCGGGTCGCATCGCGGCATACCGGGACGGCAGTATCTGGCGGATGGTGATCGTTGTGTTCGCGCTGGAACTGGAGGGCGATGTAAAGCTGCGCATCAGCAGCGAATCCAAAGAGCTCCGTTTCTTTACAAAGGAAGAGCTTACGGACATCAATATCGTCATCACCCACAGTGACATTGTGGATGATTGGTTCGGAAAATGAATATTTCATAAATATTTGCGTATTTTTTGAAAAAATACTTGTATATTCAGAATTTATATGCTATGATTGCATCCGACGGCGCAGTATCCTAGTCGGAGTGGCCAGCTTCCAGGAAGGGCCTAAAAATCCTTTGAAGGGCACATCGATGAAGTCCCTGGTGTCTGCTTTTTACGCCCAGTTTAGGGTGGATGCTGGGGGTTAAGGATTCCGGGCGCGCTCCAATGGCATGGGGCATACGACCCGGTTTCCGTGGAGACTTGAACCTTGTGCGACAATGGCGGGAACTCCCACGTGGGAAGCCTCCATTGCGTACGAATCAAGTATGAACCTGCAAAGCGGTGCACAGAATCGTGTTGCTGCGTGCAGTGTAGCCTGCCTTGAGTGAGTATGCGGGGAAAGGGGATCATGCGGCTGGCTGTCGTGGCCAAGACAGCTGCCGCTATTGCTCCTGGAAACCATCCTTGCAAAAGAGGCTAAGACTTTGGTGCATTCTGCCGTGGAAATCACCTAGGCTGCCGTAATGGGGCAGGCAGGGGATTACAGTACGGACTAAGTGGCAATCGGGTATTCAGCTCGGTGACGACTGAGCGGACGGATCAAACGGAAACGGCCTGTGCGGCAACGGCAGGTTCTGTCCGGGGAAAACCAACCCGACCTAAGCCGTAAGATTTATCCTGCCTGCTGCCGTCATTCATAAAATTAAAGGAGTATGTCGACATGTCTAAAGTTGACCCTGACCATATAAAAAAGGAACGTAACAAGACCATCCGCTGGGTGGTCACTATCTTTCTGGTCACCATTTTTGTTTCCGGCGCGATCACACTGATCTCCGATGAGATCATGAGCAGCAGCGGGTTGGTGACCTCGTTTATTATTCTGCTGCTGATCGTTCTGATCGGCATTATCTTTGATATTATCGGCGTTGCCGTCACCTCGGCGGACGAATCGCCGTTTCATTCCATGGCAGCCAGAAAAGTCCCCGGTGCGAAGGAAGCGCTGCAGCTCCTGCGCAAGGCGGAGCGTGCAAGTTCTATTTGTAATGACGTCATCGGTGACATCTGCGGTGTTATTTCCGGCACTGCTGCCGCAACGATCTCGGCACAGCTGCTTGCCAGATTTCAGTTTTCCTGGCCGACCATGATCTCGCTTCTGATGTCGGCGCTTGTTTCGGGCTTAACAGTCGGCGGCAAGGCGATTGGAAAAACCTTTGCCGTGAATTCCTCGACCAAGATCGTACATTTTGTCGGCAAAACCATCTACGCATTGCATGTGTTTTTCTGCCGCGAATCCCGGAAATCGAACAACAATAGATAAGGTTGTGTCATTTTGTGAGCATTTTAGAGAAAATCCGCGGACATGAAGATCTGCTGAACCTGACTGATGAGCAAAGAGCTGTTCTTTGTCAGGAAATCAGAGATTTTCTGATCACGCATGTTTCCATGACCGGCGGTCATCTTGCATCGAATCTCGGTGTTGTTGAGCTGACCGTTGCTTTGGAGACTGTTTTCGATACGCAAAAAGACCGTCTGGTATTTGATGTGGGTCACCAGTCTTATGTTCATAAGCTGTTGACCGGTCGCCAGGCGGCTTTTGGCACTTTGCGCCAATTTGGCGGTATCGCAGGCTTTCCCAAGCCCGGCGAGAGTGATACTGATGCATTTGTTGCCGGTCACGCTTCTTCGTCCGTTTCCATTGCCCTGGGCATGGCGCGTGCACGAACGTTGATGCAGGATGAGTATGATGTAGTCGCGCTGATCGGTGACGGCGCCGCCACCGGCGGTATGGTCTACGAGGGCATGAATGATGCCTCCGACAGCGGAGAACCGTTGATCATTATCCTTAATGATAACGAAATGTCCATTGACAAAAATGTTGGTGGCATGTCCAAGCATCTTTCCAAACTGCGCACAAAGGAACGTTATCTCGGCATGAAGGAGCGTTACCGTATGGCAATGCAGCGCATTCCCGGCGGCAAGGCGCTTTATAACTTTACCAGTGGGGCAAAGCGCTGGATCAGACGCTGCGTATTACCTACGACAGTTTTTGAAAATATGGGACTTAATTATCTTGGACCCATTGACGGACATGATCTGCCGGAGCTGATCCGTGTTATGCGCGTTGCAAAGACAATCAAAAGACCCGTTCTGCTGCACGTTATAACGCAAAAGGGCTGTGGATATGTGCCTGCGGAGGAAAAACCTTCCAAATTCCACGGAGTTGGAAAGTTTGACCCCGTATCCGGCGAGATTTTGGGCGGTTCTTCCTATTCCTTCTCCAATGCTTTCGGTGATACGATGTGCCGTCTTGCGGTACAGGACGAACGCATATGTGCCATCACGGCAGCCATGCCGGGCGGTACCGGCCTACTTCAGTTCAAGGAGCTGTTTCCTGACCGCCTGTTCGATGTAGGCATTGCTGAGGAACACGCGGTTTCCATGGCAGGCGGATTGGCAAAACAAGGGATGGTTCCCGTTGTGGCGATCTATTCCACGTTCCTGCAGCGTTCTTTTGATCAGATCCTGCAGGATATTGCCATGCTGAATCTGCACGTTGTTTTTGCCGTTGACCGGGCAGGTCTTGTCGGCGAGGACGGCGAGACACACCATGGTGTCTTTGATGTGGGCTACCTGCGACAGATCCCCAATATGACAGTTCTTTGCCCTGCATCCACGCAGGAGCTTTCTGATATGCTGACATGGGCTGTTCAAAAGGGAAGCGGTCCGATCGCCATTCGCTACCCTCGCGGGGGTAATGGCATACTGACAGAGTCTGCTTTTGATAATGACTGTGACGGCGTTTGCTGTCACACCACCGGCGAGGATGTCGCAGTCATTACGTATGGCGCTACCACGGAAGTCGCCTTACAGAGCGCGCAGATGCTGGAGAAGGATGGTATTGGCGTTAAGGTTTTGCGGTTGCTGACTGTTGATCCGCTTCCTTTGGATGCAATTGTGCAACGGCTTGGAAAAATACGCAAGGTTCTGATCGTGGAAGAGACCTGCTCCGCTTCGGGCATTCACGAAGCACTTGCATGCTTGCTCCATAAAAAGCTTGGACAAATTCAGGTTGAGAACGCCGATCTTGGCAGTCAATTTGTAACCCATGGTTCGCTTTCCCACCTGCGGCATCATCTTTGTATTGATGCTGAAGCAATCAACAACAAGGTCAGGGAGGTACTCCGGAATGAAAATTAAAAAACGTCTGGATGTTCTGCTGACCGAGCAGATGTATACCGACAC
Source organism: Faecousia sp. (assembly GCA_045580465.1). Taxonomy (GTDB): domain Bacteria; phylum Bacillota; class Clostridia; order Oscillospirales; family Oscillospiraceae; genus Faecousia. The sequence continues at coordinate 11,197 of JAZNNV010000166.1, read as the reverse complement.
CCGTTCCAAAGCACAGGCGATCATTATGGCGGGCTTGGTCTATGTCAACGGACAGAAAGCGGACAAGCCCGGTGTTTCCTATGAAGAAACTGTCCAGATCGAGGTACGCGGACAGACCTGCCCCTACGTCAGCCGCGGCGGTCTGAAGCTTGAGAAAGCCTTGCGGGATTTCGGTGTCAAGCCTGAGGGCTTTGTGTGCAGCGATTCCCGCGCTTCCACCGGCGGCTTTACCGATTGCCTGCTGCAGCAGGGCGCGCGGAAGGTCTTTGCCATCGATGTCGGCTACGGACAGCTTGACTGGAAGATCCGCTCCGATGAACGGGTCGTTGTGATGGAGCGCACCAATATCCGTTATGTAACACCTGAGGACCTCGGAGAGCCTTTGGATCTTTCTGTGATCGATGTCAGCTTTATTTCACTGAAGATCGTTCTTCCCACCATTAAGACGCTTCTCAAGCCTTCCGGACAGGTACTCTGCCTGATCAAGCCGCAGTTTGAGGCAGGAAAGGAAAAGGTCGGTAAAAAGGGCGTTGTACGCGACCCTGAGACCCATAAAGAGGTTCTTGACGCTTTTGTGCAGACTGTCGACGAACTTGGTTTTAAGATCCTCGGTCTGACCTTCTCACCTGTAAAAGGACCTGAAGGTAATATTGAATTTTTGAGTCATCTGACCCTTGCGGACGTGGAGGGAATTACACCTGACACCGCCGCGGTGGTCGCGGATGCCCACAACACTTTGAAGGGGTGACACGATGAAAAAGGTAATACTGACCCCCAATCCTTATCGCGACAAGGATTTTCAAACAGTACGCCGTGCCATGCAGATCCTGAAGGACTCAGGCATTGAGGTGCGGCTGTGTCTTCCTTTTGAGGTGGACAAGGGCTTCGAGCTTCCCAAGGATCTTCGTTTTTCACGGATTGAACGGGAGATCCACGACTCGGATCTGATCGTCTGCTTCGGCGGTGACGGAACGATCCTGCATATGTCCAAGATGGCGACCCGCGCCGGTCTTCCCATTCTTGGCATCAATATCGGTACGATGGGCTTCATTGCGGAGCTTGAAAGCTCGGAGCTGGATCAGCTGAAGCGTCTTGCCACCGGCGATTATACCATCGACAAGCGTATGATGCTGGATGTGACCGTTCAGCGGGATCGTGACATTATTTTCCATGACATTTGTCTGAATGATGTTGCGATCACAAAGGGCGCGGTTGCCCGTATTGTCCATCTTGCTGTTGCCTGCGATGGCGTACAAGCCCTTGAGTGTGGCGGAGACGGTCTGATCGTTGCCACGCCCACCGGATCCACTGCCTATAGTCTTTCCGCAGGTGGACCGATCGTAGAGCCTGAGGCACACAGCATCCTGATCACCCCCATTTGCGCCCATGATGTCAGAAGCCGCTGCATGGTTTCGTCTGACAAGCGCATCATCACGGTCAAGCTGGCTGCCAACGCAAGAAGAAATGCCTTCCTGTCGGTTGACGGCGGCAAAGCGGTGCGCCTGAATATGGGCGATGTGACGACGATCAAGAAGTCTGCTTTGGAGACAAGACTTGTCCGTCTGAAGCAGCGCAGCTTCTATGATATTGTTGATTTGAAGTTCAGAAATACAAGATGAGGTAGAATATGAAGGCACAAAGACAAGCTAAAATCATGGAGATCATCTCCAATAAAAATGTGGAAACTCAAGAGCAGCTGCTGGCTGAGCTGCAGGCGGCGGGCTTTCACAGCACGCAGGCAACCATTTCCCGCGACATCAAGGAGCTGCGTATTATCAAGGAGCTGACCAGCTTCGGTACGTATCGCTACACCGTGTCGTCCAGCGATGTTTCCACATCCTTCTCGGGAAGACTGAACATGATCTTCCGTGAGTGCATCACCAGCTTTGACTATGCCCAGAACATGGTCGTGATCCATACGCTTCCCAGCCTTGCGTCCGCAGCCGCTTCTGCCATCGATGCGATGAACATGAGCTTTGTTCTGGGAACCTTGGCAGGCGACGATACTGTTTTCGTTGTGATGCGTGACAATAATGCCGCCGCGGCGTTCTGCGGCGAGATCAAGAACTTGCTTGACATGTAAATTCAGGAGGTTTTCCTATGCTGAGTCTTCTGCACATTGAAAATATTGCAGTTATTGAGCAGGCGGATATTTCCTTTGATCGTGGGTTTAATGTACTCACGGGCGAGACCGGCGCGGGTAAATCCATCGTCATTGATGCGATTTCTGCAGTTTTGGGCGAACGTGCTTACCGCGATATGATCCGTACGGGTACAGACAAGGCATCTGTGCGGGCTGTGTTTACGGATGTTGCGCAGCTGCCTTGGTTCGAGGAGTTCGGTGTTCCATATGATGCTGAAACCGTTGTGCAGCGTGAGATCCATTTGGATGGCAGGAATGTCTGCAGGGTCAACGGCACGCTTGTTTCGGTATCGATTTTGAGAAAACTCGGCATCCAGCTGATCAACATCCACGGTCAGCACGATTCGGCATCGCTGTTCGACGAGGAGAACCATCTGACATTTTTGGATGATTTCTCGGAAAACAGCGGGTTGTGTGAGACATACGTTGGAAAATACGCTGCCGTATCCACCCTTCGCCGCGAGATCGATGCGCTGACCATGGACGAAGGCGAAAAGCTTCGTCGTATGGAGATGCTCCGCTATCAGATCGCGGAGATTGAAAAAGCGCAGCTGGAGGTTGGGGAGGATGAGGTGCTCGAGGAGCGCCGCAAGCTCCTGCAGAATGCCGAGAAAATCGCCGACGGCATGAACGAAGCGGTGGAAAACCTCTATGGTGGAGACGATACGGATGGTGCAGCAACCATGCTGTCCGTTGCGGCACATTCACTTTCCCGTATCGCAAAGTTCAGCGATCAGATCTCCGAGCTTCAGGAGAAGGTCGCTGACCTGATGTATCAGGTGCAGGATGTGGCGGAGCTGGTGCGGGATGCCCGGGATGAATTAAGTTATTCTGCCGACGAGCTGGAGCAGATCGAATACCGTCTTGACATCATTCACAAGCTGCGCCGCAAATACGGCACGACTTGTGCGGATATTCTTGAATATCTCGAGAAAGCAAAAGTCGAATTGGATGAGATCGAATTTGCAGACGACCATCTGGAGCGCCTGAAGGTAAAGCTGGCAAAAGCCGAAAAAGAGGCTTGGGATGCGGCAAAGCAGCTGCGCAGTGACCGCATGACCGCAGCCAAACGGATGTCGAAGCACATTCTGGAGGAGCTGGCGCAGTTGGATATGCCACGGGTGCAGTTTGAGTGTCGTTTTACCGAAACAGAGCTGACTGCACGCGGTGCGGATGCCGTTGCATTTTATATGTCTGCCAACGCTGGCGAAGACCTGAAGCCCTTGAGCAAGGTAGCATCCGGCGGTGAGCTAGCGCGCATCATGCTGGCGATGAAGAATGTGCTCGCAGAGCGCGATCAGGTGGCGACGCTGATCTTCGACGAGGTCGATACCGGCGTATCCGGTCGCGCTGCGCAGAAGGTCGCTGAGAAGCTCAGAAGCGTTGCGACGCATAAGCAGGTGCTGTGCGTGACCCATCTGCCGCAGCTGGCTGCTTTGGCACAGACCCATCTGCTGATCGCCAAGGGCGAACGGAACGGACGTACATATACAACTGTGACTCCATTGGATCTGGAGGGCAGAAAGCAGGAGCTTGCCCGGATCATCGGCGGCACAAACATCACAGAAACAACACTCAAAAGCGCAGAGGAGATGCTGGGATGAAACGTTGTCTGGTTTTGGCTGTAATTGTATTGCTGTTGCTTTCCTCCTGTTCCTCCTATCGTGAGGATGCAACCCCTGAGGATATCGTTGCTGCATACGAGGCCGCCGGTTATTCGGTTTGGTCGGAGTATTACGACGAAAAGCTGGAGGATGGGCAGATCGGCTATATTCAAGCCAATCACCCGGACGGTGATTATATTTACTTCTCAATTTTCGAGACCGAAGAGGAAGCCAAGGCTTTTAAGGAGGAATTCTATCATCCCGTTACGATGGGATTGTTTTCTGCCATTTTCGGTGATCCCTCGTGGCAGCGGTGGGAGGTATACGAAAACATCGTCATTCAGTACGATGAGCCGGAATTTTATGAAGTGTTCCTTGATTTGGTACGAGGAAAATGTATTCTTGACAAAAAGCCTGATTTTTGTTAGGATATTCCCAACGCATGGATGGGATGAAGTAAGCGTATCCTTTTCTGTCAGAGAGCTGCCGGTTGGTGCAAGGCAGTGAGAAAACACGCTGAAATACCTCCCGGAGCGGTCTTCCTGAAATCACAGTAGGGGAGAACGGGTTCGCCCGAAACAGCGTCAGGTGTTGTTTGACACCGTGAGGGTTGCATTGTGAGATGCAACCGAACCAGAGGTGGTACCGCGTTGATTACGCCCTCTGTCCGCGTGGACAGAGGGCGTTTTTTCTGCAAAAGGAGAGAGATAGAATGGTCAATACACCAATGGACATCCTTGAGCTGTTTCCCGTTCGCAAGACCGGCAAACAGAAGCAGGCATTTCGGTCAGCGGTGAAGGATTATGCTGAAACGTTGGGATATTCCGTTGCTGTTGAGAAGGGAAGCTTTGGAGCGATGAACATCGTGATCGGCGATCCCGATAGCGCCAAGTATTTGGTGACTGCACATTATGACACGCCGGCAAGGATGCTTTTTCCCAATTTCATCACGCCCTGCAATTTTGCCGTATATCTTGCCTATCAAATTCTGATCGTGCTGTTGTTCTTTGTGGTGGCATTTGTGGTTTCCTTTGTTGTCACGTTGGCTACCGGCTTAGAGGAACTGGCATTTTTCAGTGCCTATATCAGCTATTTTGGTTTGCTTTTTCTGATGATGTTCGGTCCTGCAAACCGCCATAATTACAATGACAACACCTCCGGCGTGATCACGTTGCTGGAAATTGCGTGTACCATGCCCAAACATCTGCGGCGCAATGTGTGCTTTGTTTTATTTGACCTTGAAGAAGCCGGTCTGATTGGCTCTGCATCCTATCGAAAAGCACACAAGCACGCCACCGCAAATCAGATCGTTTTGAACCTTGACTGTGTCGGTGACGGCAACGAGATCGTCATGTTCCCCAATAAATTATTGAAAGGCAAAGCGAAGTATATGGATCGGCTTGACAGCATCTGCGGTCAGTTTGGCGAACGAAAATTGGTACTTCACCGAAAAGGCTTTGCAATCTGCCCCTCTGACAGCAGTAACTTTCCGTTGGGAGTGGGCATTATGGCGTTTAAGCGCAAGAAGCTGATCGGCTTGTATTGCGACCGCATCCACACAGAACGGGACACAATTCTCGAACAAACCAATATCAACATTTTGAGATCGGCTCTTATTACGCTGATCTGCCAATAAAAGGAGAGAATATTATGAAACTTTATGATGAACTGGTTGCCCGCGGACTGATCGCGCAGGTGACCAACGAAGAAGAGATTCGCGAGATGATCGACAACGGCAAGGCAACCTTCTACATCGGCTTTGACCCCACAGCAGATTCCCTGCACGTCGGTCACTTCATGGCACTGTGCCTGATGAAGCGCCTGCAGATGGCTGGCAACAAGCCTATTGCCCTCATCGGCGGTGGCACTGCCATGATCGGCGATCCTTCCGGTAGAACTGATATGCGCTCCATGATGACCCAGGAGACCATCCAGCACAACTGCGACTGCTTCAAGAAGCAGATGGAGCGGTTCATCGAATTCGGCGAGGGCAAGGCGCGCATGGTCAACAATGCTGACTGGCTGCTGAATCTGAACTATGTGGATTTCATTCGTGAGATCGGCGGCTGCTTCTCCGTCAACAACATGCTGCGTGCCGAATGCTTCAAGCAAAGAATGGAGAAGGGTCTTTCCTTCCTTGAATTCAACTACATGCCAATGCAGTCCTACGACTTCTACTACCTGTTCCAGCACTACGGCTGCAACATGCAGTTCGGCGGCAACGACCAGTGGAGCAACATGCTGGGCGGCACAGAGCTGATCCGTCGCAAGCTGGGCAAGGACGCCCATGCCATGACCATCACATTGCTCCTCAACTCCGAAGGAAAGAAGATGGGCAAGACCGCCTCTGGCGCAGTGTGGCTTGATCCCAACAAGACCAGCCCCTTTGATTTCTATCAGTACTGGCGCAATGTGGAGGATGCGGACGTTCTCAAGTGCATCCGCATGCTGACCTTCCTCCCCATGGAGGAGATCGAAGCAATGTCCGACTGGAAGGATGCCCAGCTGAACACCGCCAAGGAGATCCTTGCCTACGAGCTGACCAAGCTGGTGCATGGTGAGGAAGAGGCTGACAAGGCGAAGGCTGCCGCCAAGGCGCTGTTTGCAGGCGGAGATGATGCAAATATGCCCACCACCGAAATCGCTGCAGACAAGCTGGTAGACGGCAAGATCGGCATCCTGAACCTGATGGTTGCCTGCGGTCTGGCACCTTCCAACAAGCAGGCACGTCAGCTTGTAGAGCAGGGCGGTGTCTTCGTCAACGACGAGAAGGTTCCCGCACCTACCTTTGCTGTGACCGAGGAAATGCTGAAGGACGGCGTCAAGATCCGCAAGGGTAAAAAGGTCTTCCATAAGGCGATTCTGGCTTAATTTCAGAAGAACCACCGCGTTTGCGGTGGTTCTTTTACTGGGTCAATAGTTTAAGCTGACGCTGATGGGCTGCAGTTAGCTCGCACAAGGGTAGTCTGCCGATGCCGCAGTCAAGACCAAGCGTTGCCATAGCTGCCTTTACGGGGATCGGATTGACCTCGCAGGACAGAAATTCCGTCCAAGGAAGCATCTTGATCTGGATGGCAGCAGCGGTATCGAAATCGCCATCCAATGCTGCATCTGCCATGTACGCTGTTTCTTCAGGGAATAGGTTGGAAATAACGGAAATGACACCGCTTGCCCCAACAGACATAAAAGGAACGGTCATCTCATCATTTCCCGCCCAGACTTGAAAACGGGCAGGGCAGTGGGCTTTAATCCGCAAGATTTTTGCAGGATCATTGATCGCTTCCTTGACTCCGACAATGTTCGGGATCGCTGCCAGCCTCTGATAAACGGTCAGCGGAATATCCTGCCCGGTTCTCGAAGGTACGTTGTATAGAATGATCGGACAAGCGACCGCCTTCGCAATGGCGGCGTAGTGACTGACAAGCCCATCGGGTGTTGCCTTATTGTAATATGGACTGACGATCAAAAGAGCATCCGCGCCGGCTTTTTCAGCTGCGACGCTCTTTTCAATTGCGTGCGCAGTAGAGCTACTTCCGCTTCCGGCGATGATCTGCATTCTGTTGCCCACATATTCTTTGCTGAAGCGGATCAAATCAACTGTTTCGTCGTCAGTAAGTGTTGCGGATTCTCCTGTGGTTCCTGCGATCACAACGGCGGGAATTCCCGCATCCAGCTGTCGCTGCAGCAGGATCTTTACCATCGGATAATTGATCCTTCCGTTCAGAAACGGAGTGACCAGCGCAGTGCATACACCGATAAATAACGGTTTTTCCATGTTTCATCCCTCCCACGCATTCTATGCGGGAGGGGGAACTTTTGCGTATTGCAAAAATCTGGAAAGTAGGCTATACTATGTCCGTAATGAAAGAAATGAGGTCACTTTATGAAAACCCATGATTTTTGGTATGAGCTCCCGGAGGAGCTGATCGCTCAGACACCGCTGCAGCAGCGTGATTCCTCCCGCTTGCTGGCGTTGGATCGGAAGACCGGGGCAATTGAACATAAGCATTTTTTTGATGTGATCGACTATCTGCAGCCGGGGGATTGCCTTGTGATGAACGATTCCCGTGTTCTGCCGGCTCGTCTTTTGGGTCACAGACCTACCGGCGGCGCGGTTGAAGTTTTGCTGTTGCGTGATCTTGGTGATAAGAAGTGGGAATGCCTCTGCAAGCCCGGGCGCAAAATGCAGGTGGGCAGCGAGGTCATCTTTGGCGATGGCGAGCTGACCGCCACGGTAGCTGCCGTTCAGGAAGACGGGAACCGGGTTGTTGAGTTTCAATACGAGGGCATCTTTTTGGAAGTGCTGGAACGGTTAGGAAAAATGCCTCTGCCGCCTTATATCAAGGCGGAGCTTTCCGATCAGGAGCGCTACCAGACTGTCTACTCCCGGGAGGTGGGATCTGCCGCAGCTCCCACAGCAGGTTTGCATTTTACAACGGAATTGCTGGATAAGATCCGCCAGAAGGGTATAAAGACTGCGTTCGTGACTCTTCATGTTGGCTTGGGAACCTTCCGCCCTGTCAAGGCGGAGGAGATCTCCGAGCATCAAATGCACGCCGAGCTTTGCATGATCAGCGAGGAAACCGCCCGGATCCTGAACGAAACCAAGACCTCCGGCGGTCGTATCATCTGTGTCGGCACGACCTCCTGCAGAACCCTTGAAAGCCTTGTCAATGAGGACGGAACATTTGAGGCCAAGTCCAAATGGACGGACATTTTTATCTTTCCCGGTTATCAGTTTAAGGCGATGCAGGGACTGATCACGAACTTCCATCTGCCTGAGAGTACGCTTGTGATGCTTGTGTCCGCCTTCGCCGGTCGTGAAAATGTCCTGAATGCTTACAACGAAGCTGTGCGGGAACGTTACCGCTTTTTCAGCTTCGGCGATGCGATGATCATCTGCTGAGCATATGAAGAAGGTCTGGATTTTCCTTGCGATCTTATTTTGCGCGGCATTGCTTATTTTCCTGCTTTCGGAACGGGATCACACCTATGTTGCATCCGATTACGGGGTTTTGCCGGGCAATAACGGAAGTGAAAACAGCAAAAATTTACAGGACCTGATCGATCGTGTGTCAGTCAAGGGCGGTACGATCTTTATACCGCAGGGGGAGTATCTGTTCTGCCAAAACGGCACGCAAACCTATGGCGATCACTGCATCAAAATGCGCTCAAATGTGTCGATCCTCGGAAGCGGCGACCAGACGATCCTCATGCCCGTCGGTGAGTCCCGGTACGGTCTTGATCTGTTTTATTTCAACGATTATCTTGACCACGGGAAAGCGGACTATCTTGAAAACTGCCGTTTTCAGGATTTCGTGATCGATGCATCCGGCACATCCTGCGAAACCTACACATCTGCCGGCAAGGGCTTTATGTTTAACCTCTTCCGTAATTGCCATTGGCGAAATGTCACAGTGAAATTTACAGACGCAACCGGCTTTGGCGTGGACTGTCCCATCAACAGCACAATCGTGAATTGCACAGCCATAGGCTGTGGTAAGGCTGCGAACGAAGATGCGACCGGCGCATCAGGCTTTGGGATCGGTTACGGATTTGCCGAAGGGGAGAGCATCGAGATCCGTGATTGCATCGCCCGCGATAACAGGATCTTCGGCTTCTTTTTTGAGCATCAAGGCAGGTTTGATCCGCAGCGATATGCCCTTGATAATCAGGGCGATTTTTTGGTAACCGCCTGCGAAGCGGATAATAACCTGTATAATTTTGGCGGCATTTCCGCCTGCAATCTAATATATCGTGAATGCAGCTCGGGTACGTTTCGCGCGCGGGAGTTCTTCTTTGAGGATTGCGTGAATTGTGAATATAACGGGGTTCGGCTGCCGTAACGGAGGTAATCTATGTTTGAACTGAAGAAAACAGAAGGCAAGGCGCGCCGGGGTGAATTTACCTGCGCCCACGGTACTGTCCAAACGCCGGTCTTTATGAATGTGGGTACGCAGGGTGCGATCAAAGGCGCGCTCAGCGCAGAAGACCTGAAGAACATCGGCTGTCAGGTGGAGCTTTCCAACACGTACCATCTTCATCTGCGTCCAACCGATAAAGTGGTTCGCGAGATGGGTGGTCTGCATAAGTTTATGACGTGGGACGGACCGATCCTGACGGATTCCGGCGGATTTCAGGTGTTCAGCCTGTCCTCTCTTCGCAAGATCAAGGAGGAGGGCGTCTATTTCTCCTCTCATATTGACGGACGCAAGATCTTTATGGGTCCTGAGGAGAGTATGCAGATCCAGTCCAATCTGGGCAGCGACATCTGCATGGCTTTTGACGAGTGTATCGAGAATCCCGCGCCCCGGGATTACGTGCTGCAGAGCGTTGACCGCACTTACCGCTGGCTTGTCCGATGCAAAAATGAAAATGCCCGTCTGAACGCGCTGCCTGATACTGTCAACAAAGAGCAGATGCTTTGGGGCATCAATCAGGGCGGTACGTATGCGGACATCCGCATCGATCATATGAAGCGCATTGCGGATCTGGATCTGCCCGGCTATGCCATCGGCGGTCTGGCTGTCGGTGAAACGGCACAGGAGATGTATGACATCATTGAAGCTGTTGAACCCTATATGCCCGCCGACAAGACCCGCTATCTCATGGGTGTCGGCACGCCCAGTAATATCATCGAGGCAGTTGCCCGGGGTGTTGACTTCTTCGACTGCGTGATGCCCGCCCGCAATGCCCGTCATGCGCGGCTTTTCACATGGGACGGCGCGATCAACCTGAGAAATCAGAAGTACATGCTGGACGAAAAACCTATCGACCCCAAGTGCGATTGCCCCGTCTGCCGCCGCTATTCCCGCGCGTATATCCGCCATTTGTTTGTGGCAGAGGAGATGCTTGCAATGCGTCTTTCCGTCATGCACAATCTGTATTTCTATAATAAGCTGATGGAAAAGATCAGAGATGCTCTTGATTCCGGCACTTTTGAGGATTTCCGTCGTGAATATTCTGTTAAATTAAGCCAGAGAATCTAAATTCTGCTTGCTTTTTTATACAACAATGTTATAATAATCAAGATTATTAAACCAAAGGAGTTTTCAATATGCTGCATTTTTTAGCTGATACCCCCGCACCGACCCCCACCGGCGGTATGGACATTATGACAATTCTCATGATCGTCGGTATGATCGCTATTTTCTACTTTATGGTCATTCGCCCCGAGAACAAGCGTAAGAAGGAAGCGGAGCAGCTTCGTTCCAGCATGAAGGTCGGCGATGAGGTCACTACCATCGGCGGTATCCATGGTAAGGTCGTCAGCGTGAAGGACGACAAGTTCGTCATTGAGACCGGTGCCGATCAGGTCCGCATCGAGTTCGCAAAGTGGGCACTTTCTACCAACGAAACTGCTACCGCAGCTGCGCAGGAAGAAGCAAAGAAGCAGCAGGAAGCCCGTGCGAAGGCAAAGGCTGCCAAGAAGGCAAAGAAAAACCTTGAT
>JAZNNV010000165.1:0-3925 GCA_045580465.1 Faecousia sp. | reverse complement strand
CGTCGGCAAGAAACCCGAATTTGACTTTGAGCCCAAGCACCATGTGGATCTTTGTGAGGGCCTGGGTCTGATCGACTATACCCGTGGTGTCAAGCTGGCCGGCGCAGGCAACTGGATGTACACCGGTATGGGCGCTCGCCTGGAGTGGGCTCTGCTGAACTACTTCATCGACACCCACACCGCGGACGGCTACGATTTCATCCTGCCCCCCCACATGCTGGAGTACCAGTGCGGTCTGACCGCCGGTCAGTTCCCCAAATTCGCCGACGAAGTCTTCAAGATCTCCAACCATCCCACCGAGGGCGGCACATTCTACATGCTCCCCACCGCGGAAGCCGCTCTGGCATCCGTTTACCGTGACGAGATCCTGTCAGATGCAGATCTTCCCAAGAAATACTTTGCTTACACCCCCTGCTTCCGCCGGGAAGCCGGCTCTCACCGCGCCGACGAGCGGGGCATGGTTCGCGGTCACCAGTTCAACAAGGTGGAAATGTTCCAGTTCACCACGCCCGAAGGCTCTGACGAGGCATTCGAGGAGCTGGTGAAGAAGGCTGAAAATCTGGTTGCCGGTCTGGGTCTGCACTTCCGCACCGTCAAGCTGGCTGCCGGCGACTGCTCCGCATCCATGGCACGCACCTACGACATCGAGATCCTGATTCCCTCCATGAACGGCTACAAGGAGGTTTCCTCCGTTTCCAATGCCCGTGACTATCAGGCACGCCGCGGCAACATTCGCTACCGCCGCGCCGACGGCAAGATCGATTTTGTCCACACCCTGAACGGCTCGGGTCTGGCAACGTCCCGTATTTTCCCGGCAATCGTGGAGCAGAATCAGCGTGCGGACGGCTCCATCGTCGTTCCTGAGGTGCTGCGTAAGTACCTCGGCGGCATCGAAGTCATCGAAAAGAAGTGATAAAGTTTGCTTTTTATGCCTCCCCTGTGTAAGGGGAGGTGTCAGAAATCTCCGATTTCTGACGGAGGGGTTGTAAATAATCAATAAATAACAATCCCTCAGTCACACCTCACGGTGTGCCAGCTCCCTTTACACAAGGGAGCCTTAAATCCGTCGTTCCAAAGTAATAACAGAAAGGAAAGAAATATTATGAGCAAGAAGAACGGAAAGTCCCTGTGGAAGGAATTTACTGAGTTTGCCATCAAGGGCAACGCAATGGCACTGGCTGTTGGTACTATCATCGGCGGCGCCTTCAGCACCATCACCAAGAGCCTGACCAACGACCTGATCATGCCCGTGGTCAACATCTTCCTGGGCGGCGCTGATTTCAGCGAGTTCAAGATCGCTCTGCCCCGGATGCCTTGGGTCGAGCCTACTTACGAAACCATCGTAGATGCCAACGGCGCTGAGATCGTTCAGGAAGTTCAGAACTACCTGACCATCGGCAACTTCATCTCCGCTGTCATCAACTTCTTCATTCTGGCGATCGTTGTCTTTGCCATCGTCAAGGGCATCAACGCACTGTCCGAGATCGGCAAGAAGAAGGAAGAGGAAGCTCCCGCCGCACCTCCCGCACCTCCTGCACCCAGCGCAGAGGAAGTCCTGCTCACCGAGATCCGCGACCTGCTGAAGAATAAGTAATCGATGTTATGTAAACCGCCCCATCCGGGGCGGTTTTCTTTTTGCCGAACATTTGATGCGTGACCCTGCATTTATATTGTGTCCGTAGGGCGGCTGCTTGCTGCCGCCGGATATTTTGCTTCTGCAAAATATCGCGCCGCAAGGCGCAAATTCTGCAACGGGACAACTGCGGAATATCCGCCCATCGAGGTCGGATATTCCGACGGCGGCAGCATTTTGTTACGGAATGATTGCCACCGGCAATCATTTCGATTTAAGATTCGCTGCGCTCTGCAACACAGCCGCCCTACCTTTTAGTGTTATGTAAACCTTTTTGTGAAATCGGCACAAATTTATCGATACATATTTGACAAATACGATATTTACCTTTATAATGATAAGGTATGGGCGTCTGCCCGCAAACGTGTTATTATACTGAGAAAGAAGGATCAGTTATGTTTCAAATCGTACGCAAGAAGGAACTGAATGATGCCGTTACGCTGATGGAGATCAACGCCCCCTTCATTGCCAAGAAGGCGAAGGCAGGTCAGTTCATCATCTTCCGCATTGATGAAAAGGGTGAGCGTGTTCCCCTGACCATCGCCGGCTATGACCGGGAAAAGGGTACTGTCACCATTATTTTCCAGAAGGTCGGCTTTGCCACCAAGGCACTGGGCAACCTGAACGAAGGTGACTACATTCGCGATTTCGTCGGTCCTCTGGGCAAGCCCACTCCCGTGGAAGGCAAGAAGAAGGTCTGCGTTGTCGGCGGTGGTGTCGGCTGCGCCATCGCGCTGCCCTCTGCCAAGGCTTTTAAGGAAGCCGGCGCGGAAGTCACCGTTATCGTCGGTTTCCGCAGCAAGGACATCGTCATTCTGGAAGACGAGTTCAAATCATGCGCCGATCACTTCATCCTCATGACTGATGACGGCTCTTACGGTCGCCACGGTCTGGTCACCGAGCCTCTGAAGGAGCTGCTGGAAGCAGGCGAAGCCTTTGACGAGGTTCTCGCCATTGGCCCCATCCCCATGATGAAGTTTGTTTCCCTGACCACCAAGCCCTTCGGCACCCACACCTCCGTGTCCCTCAACCCCATCATGGTGGACGGCACCGGCATGTGCGGCGGCTGCCGCGTCACCGTTGGCGGCGAAGTGAAGTTCGCCTGCGTGGACGGCCCGGAATTTGTCGGTCATCTGGTGGATTTCGCCGAGCTGATGAGCCGCAACTCCACCTACCGCACCCGGGAATCCGAGGTCACCGAGACCCACACCTGCCGCATGGATGCCATGGGCAAGAAGCTGATCAAGTAAGGAGGGGACGAAAAATGGCAAATATGACCCTTACCAAAACCCCCATGCCCGAGCAGGACCCCAAGGTCCGCGCCCGAAATTTCATGGAAGTTACTCTCGGCTACACCGCCGAGATGGCAATCGAAGAAGCAAACCGCTGCCTTGGCTGCAAGAACCCCAAGTGCGTGGAGGGCTGTCCCGTCAACGTGCGCATTCCTGAGTTCATCAAGAAGGTGCAGGAGGGCGATTTCAAGGCAGCTTACGAAATTATTACCTCCACCAACGCCCTGCCGGCGCTGTCCGGCCGTGTCTGCCCTCAGGAGACCCAGTGCGAAGCCAAGTGCGTTCGCGGCATCAAGGGCGAGCCTGTCGCAATCGGTCGACTGGAGCGTTTTGTTGCTGACTGGTATCGGGAAAACATCAACGCAATGCCTGAAAAGGTCGCGTCCAACGGTATTCAGGTTGCTGTTGTGGGTTCCGGCCCTGCCGGTATGACCGCCGCTTCCGACCTTGCGAAGCTGGGCTATGAGGTCACCATGTTTGAAGCCCTGCACACCGCAGGCGGTGTTCTGGTCTACGGCATCCCCGAGTTCCGTCTGCCCAAGGCGATCGTCGCCAACGAGATCACCAAGCTGGAGGCGCAGGGCGTCAAGGTCATGACCAACATGGTCATCGGTCGCGTTCTGACCATCGACGAGCTGTTCGAGATGGGCTTTAAGGCGATTTTTGTGGGCAGCGGTGCCGGTCTGCCCATGTTCATGAACATCCCCGGAGAGAGCCTGAAGGGTGTTATGTCCGCAAATGAGTATCTGACCCGTACCAACCTGATGAAGGCGTACGACGAAAGCTACGATACCCCCATCATTAAGAGTAAGGCTGTCGCCGTCGTGGGCGGCGGTAACGTCGCCATGGACGCAGCCCGCTGCGCCATGCGTCTGGGTGCGGACAATGTTTACGTTGTATATCGCCGCGGCGAGGCGGAAATGCCCGCCCGTCTGGAGGAGCAGCACCACGCCAAGGAAGAGGGCATCGAGTTCAAGACCCTGTGCAACCCCATCGAGAT
>JAZNNV010000164.1:0-2499 GCA_045580465.1 Faecousia sp. | reverse complement strand
TTATTATCAATGGGTCGTCGGCGGTCTTCGGCTGTCGGCGGCGCATCAGCCGGACAAGAAACCGCTTCTGGAGGCGCTGGAGGCGCTTTCCGAAATACCTGAACTGACATGGCTCAAGGAGGAAACAACATGACAAGAGTAAGCGATATTCTGCAATTTATCGAAACCCTCGCACCCGCAAGCCTGAAAATGGAATGGGACAATGTGGGTCTTCTCTGCGGCAGCAGAAACACCCCCGTGACCAAGATCCTCGTTGCCCTTGACCCCTTTGAGGGTGTGTGCAAGGAAGCCGCCGCCATGGAAGCGGAGCTTCTGGTGACCCATCACCCGCTGATCTTCCACGCCCCCAAAGCCATCACCGACGATACCTCTATGGGTCGCTCCATTCTGACGCTGTGCGAACATGGCATCAGCGCCATCAACGCACATACGAACCTTGACTGTGCCGAGGGCGGTGTCAATGACGTCCTTGCCGCACGGCTGGGTCTTGAGGATATTGAGGTCGTCCTCTCCCACGACGGACACAGCCTGCTGCGCATGGGTGATGTTCCTGAGCAGGCGTTGGAGGATTTCCTTTCCGATGTGCAGTGCAACTTAGGCTGCGCCGGTCTTCGCTATGTGGACAGCGGCAAGCCCGTCCGCAAGGTCGCCGTGGGCGGCGGCGGTTGCGCAGACTTCTTCCGTGACGCCCTCTACGCAGGCTGCGACACCTTCGTCACCGCGGACGTAAAATACAACACCTTCTGGGACGCCCACGACCTTGGCATTAACCTGATCGATGCCGGTCATTTCGCCACCGAGAATCCGGTCGTGGAGGTTCTGGCAGAAAAAATCGCGGCGGCATTTCCCGATGTGGAGGTGAAAATTTCCGAAACCCACACCGATTGCATGAAATACTATTGATTTTTGCGTTTTCTGATGCTAAAATAGATGCGAATTTTTTAATAAACTAACCTGAAGGGAAGAAATACACATGTCCGGACATTCCAAATGGCATAACATTCAAAAAACCAAGGGCGCGCAGGATGCCAAGCGTGCTGCTGCCTTCACCAAGATCGCAAAGGAACTGATCGTTGCAGTTAAGGAGGGCGGCGGCATCACCGATCCTGCCAACAACTCCCGTCTGGCAACCGTCATCACCAAGGCAAAGGCTGCCAACATGCCCAACGACAACATCAAGCGCTGCCTTGAAAAGGCTGCGGGCGCAGGCGGCGGCGACAACTACGAATCCATTACCTACGAAGGCTACGGCCCCGGCGGTGTTGCTGTCATCGTTGAGACCATGACCGACAACCGCAACCGTACCGCAGGCTCCATGCGCCACCACTTCGACAAGTACGGCGGCAATCTGGGCGCCAGCGGCTGCGTCAGCTGGTCCTTCGACCGCAAGGGCGTTCTGGGCATCGGCAACTCCGAGCAGGAGCTGGACGAGGAAGAGGTCATGATGGATGCCATGGAAGCCGGTGCTGACGACTTTGAGGTAGACGGCGATGTCTTCACCATCTACACCCTGCCCGATGATTTCAACGACGTGGTCGCAAATCTTTCCAAGTACAGCTTTGTTTCCGCTCAGCTGGAGATGGTTCCCCAGAACTATCAGAAGCTGGAGAGCGAGGAGCATATCGCCCTGATGGAAAAGCTCATCGACATCATGGAAGATGACGACGATGTGCAGAACATCTGGCACAACTGGGATCAGGACTGATTTTATAATGTATAACCGCCCCGTGGAATACCACGGGGCGGTTCTTTTACGGGCGGATGATATCCGTCCCTACAGCGTTTTGTAAATCGATCAATCGTGCTCGTAGGGGCGGTTATTAACCGCCCGCAAATTTTACTCCGTATTCAAACATTTTCATGCTGATGATCTTCTCGATCTTTCTCAACGCATCGATGATCTGCTCCACATCCGCATCCTCGTTTTCAACGCCCAGCCGATCCCGCAGGCGCGCATACGCATCAAGCATTTGACTGTAGGCACAGTCGCATTCACTTCCCTCTTCAAAAAGGTTTTCTACGCCCGCAACACAGAACGCTTCTCCCATTTGCCCGATCAGGGTAAGGTAAATGTATTCTATCTTTTCAGCATCCATAATCTTCTCCTTTTAAGTAGTGTCTTTATAAGTACGCTATCCTTGTCTGTATTTTATGGCGATAATGTAGAAAAGTCAAGTAGCAGATAAGGATGTGGCAGTGATTATGATCAAATACGATCGCCTTTGGGAAACAATGAAAAAACGCGGTATCACCCAATACGATTTGTATACGCATCATGGGGTTACCAACTCGCTGTTGGATCGTCTCCGTCACAACAAAAATATTGAGGTCAATACCATTGACAAGCTTTGCAATATTTTGAAGTGCCGTGTCGAGGATATCATGGAACACATCCCCGATGACAATCAATTTTAACGGCTCAACGTAGATATAGCGAAGCCGCCCCGTGGAATACCACGGGGCGGTTTGCTGATTTGTAGGGGTCGGCGCCTACGACGA
>JAZNNV010000163.1:0-6511 GCA_045580465.1 Faecousia sp. | reverse complement strand
TATACCATCGAGGAATCTCAGCGTGATTACCCCGGCACGGACGTGATCATGACCATTAAGGCGGACACGGAAGAGGAGAACTACGGAGAATTTCTGGAGGAATTTCGCATCCGCAGCCTGATCCGCAAATACTCTGATTATATCCGCTATCCCATCCGTATGGAGGTCAGTGCATCCCGTCAGAAGGAGGACTCCGAGGAATACGAGAGCTATCAGGAAATGCAGACGCTCAATTCTATGGTGCCCATCTGGCAGCGCAGCAGGAAGGACGTGACGGATGAAGAATACGAGACCTTCTACCGTGGGAGATTCTTCGATTACAACAAGCCCGCCCGCACCATCCACATGAGCAGCGAGGGCAATGTTTCCTTCAAGGCGCTGCTGTACATTCCGTCGAAAGCGCCTTACGATTTCTACACAAAGGATTACAAGTCCGGTCTGCAGCTTTACAGCGCGGGCGTGATGATCATGGAGTCCTGCGAGGAGCTGCTTCCCGAGCATTTCCGTTTTGTCCGGGGTATTGTGGACAGTCAGGATCTTTCCCTGAACATCAGCCGCGAAATGCTGCAGCACAACCGCCAACTGACCATCATTGCCCGGGGTATCGAGAAAAAGATCAAGTCCGAGCTGAAGAGCATGCTGGAAAACGACCGGGAAGCTTATGAGGACTTCTACGGTGTGTTCGGCCGCCAGTTGAAGTACGGCGCGGTGTCCGATTACGGCGCACACAAGGAAGCGGTGCAGGAGCTGCTGCTGTTCAGGAGCCACAAGGAGGGCAAGCTTGTTTCCCTGCAGGAGTATGTTGATGGGATGGCTGAGGGTCAGGAGAAGCTTTATTTCGTCTCCGGCGAGAACAGAGAACGTATGTCTGCCCTTCCGCAGGTGAAGGCACTGAGCACCAAGGGCTACGATGTGCTGTTCTTTACCGATGAAGTGGATGAGTTTGTGGCACAGACCCTGATGACCTATGCCGAGAAGTCCTTCTGCAACGCGGCAACGGAAGATCTGGATCTTCAGACCGAGGAAGAGAAGAAGGAGCTGGAAACAAGGCGGAGGAGCTGAAGGGCATCCTGACCTTCGTCAAGGAGACCCTCGGCGACGCGGTCAAGGAAGTGAAGCTCTCCGGCAATCTGGGCGACGCGCCTGTCGTTATGACGCCGGATGCGGGCATGAGCTTCGAGATGGAGAAATACATGAAGCGGGTCAACCCGGAATTTGCGTTCCCGGTGGGCAGAATTTTGGAGCTGAACCCGGAGCATGATGCCGTCAAGGCAATGATCAAGGCTGTTACAGAAGATGTGGAAAAGGCAAAGGACTATGCCCGTCTTCTGTGTTATCAGGCACAGCTGATGGCAGATCTGCCGCTGAACGATCCGGCGGAATACACGGCACTTGTCTGCAAGCTGATGAAATAAATAAAGTATTTGGAAAGGGGAAAACACAATGGAATGGTTGTTGGATTGGTCCATGCAGATTACGGAGAACCTGAGCGGATTTACAAGTCTTATCGGTATTGCGGCGTTTGTTCTGACAGCACTGTCGCTTTACACCATCGCAAAGCGCAGAGGAATTAAAAAGCCGTGGCTGGCTTGGGTGCCGGTGCTGAATGTCTGGATCCTCGGCTCTATCGCGGATCAGTACCGCTACGTAAGTAAGGGGGAAGTGAAGAACAGACGCAAGGCGCTTCTGGGCTTGAATATTGCCACCGCAGCGATCATGCTGGTACTGTTTGTGTTGCTGATCTGGATGGTTGTAGAGCTGATGCTTGCAGCCGGTGGCACCTTGATGGGTTGGCTGAAGGTATTTGAAACGGGCGATATGGATGCGATCATGCAGGTCCTAGATAAGGTGTTGCTGCCTGCGATCCTGATGGCACTGACGGGACTGGCGCTGACCATTGTATTCGTTACCGCTGAAGTCTATTACTGGATCGCGATGTATGATGTATTTCTGTCCTGCGACCCTGCCAATAGCGTGATCTATCTGCTTGCCAGCATTTTTGGCGGATTTGTACTGGAAGGCATCGAGTGCATTTTCCTGATGATTGTCCGTGAAAAGGATCTCGGCATGCCGCCGAGAAAGGATCAGGTTATTGAGGAAGCACAGCCTCTGCCGGACGAAGAACTGAACTAATCAAAAAGCCTTGCCGTATGGCAAGGCTTTTTGTGTTATCCGATGAGGTATTTCCAGATACCAGTGTTTTTCAGGAGCGCTTCGGGATCACAGTCCTGCAGCTCTTTTTCGAGAAATTCTACCTGCAGATAGTCGGCGAAATCGATGCCGTAGATGATACAATCTGTCGGCTGCCAGAAGGAGATGATGGGCATCCCGTCCATTCCGTCAAAAAAGCAGCGGTGGGCATAGAAGGGAATCAGGCGGGGGGACTTTTGCAGCAGAAGCAAAAGCTGCGAGAAGTATTCTTCGTCTGAAAGACCTTCATCAAGACCGGGGACGGTCAATCCGTTTTCTTCAAAATCGAAGCGGAAGGCTTCGATGATCTCCTCCTGAAAAGTAAGAAAGCGGGCCAGGTTTTCTGTTGTCCGTTCCCGGTAGGGAAAGAAGCCATCGGCGGTGGGATAAGCGCATTTCAAGAAAGTACGGATCTCCGCAGGGAAACGAAAATCATAAAAGGCTTCGATTTCCGTAAGCTCCTGCTCGCTTAAACCGGCATCAAAGGTCACGCCGGCTTGGTTGAGTTGTTTGATGAAGTGTTGGTCATTCATGTCATTTCTCCAATGTACTGAAAGCGCGGACCATGGTAGTCGTCGCGTTCAACAGTTTCCGTCCACATGGCGGCAGGGCGCACCCAAAGTCCGCCATCGCCGTAAAGGGCGCGGTAGACGACCATCGGCTCAAGGGTCTCGCTGTGGGAGGCAATGCCGATCAGTTCGTATTCCTTTCCTTTGAAGTGGCGGTATTTACCGGGCTTGAGTTCCATGGCAGAAGCTCCTTTCGTTGCTTTTTGATATTCTATCATAAAAGAAAAGAAAAAGCCACCCCGGGGTGGCTTTTTCGGCTGTTCTTTAGTGGACTCGAGGAGATTCGTTTGCATTTTCGCCCTTGGGCGAAAATTAAGGTTCGGCTCGGTCCAGCCCTCGCCGGGGGCGGTCGTCCGCGCCGCATTCTGATTTTCGAATCTCCTCTTCGTGAATACCTTACCAATAAGAAACCCACCCCTTTAGGGTGGCTTTCTTATTGGTGGACTCGAGGAGATTCGAACTCCCGACCCCCACAATGCGAATGTGGTGCGCTCCCAGCTGCGCTACGAGCCCGTTGACACCGCAAATTATACTGCGGTGTTGCGATTTTGTCAAGCGGGAACTTAAAATCAATAGATCCGCACTTCAAAAATATGGGCATCCTGACAGCCGTTTGTTTCGTAGACGGTTATGATAAGCTTATCACAGAAAACGGTCGGAAAATCAATCACATTATGCCGTTGGTGGTTATCGGAAATGACTTTTTGACAGACGACGGCGTCGCCCTTTTGAAGCGTGAGTCTGTATTTTTTAACCAATTCAGGCGGGATGCCGATCCGTTGCTGGTTTTGGCGCTTTTGGGATTGGGTTTGCTTGATGGAATAATTGAAATTCGTGTCGAAGGTCAGCCTGATCTGGGATACCTCCACGGCATTTTCAAACGCAAAGGAAAGACTTTCTCCCTTTTCGCTGATTCCGTCGGAACACCACATATTTGAGCATTTTTCAGTAGGTCTGCTGATGCCGTTTGTTACATTTTCCGCGTTGTAGCCTTCCTTTTCGGACGATGCCGTGACCGATGTGCGCAGTGCATTGTCTTCTGCGTCGGCATTGCGCAAATTCGGGATATAGCAATCATCCTTCAACAGCGTCTGCTGTAGTTCGGAAATATGATTCAAAATATCCCTCGGAAGGCAATCAAGGGCAATACACATCGCTGCTGCTGTACCCACTGCCTGACCGCCGATGGCACAGGTGCCCATCACACGGGTTGATCCCAATGCCATTCTGCTGGTGCTGATATTCCTGCCTGCCATCATCAGATTGTGGAGCTGCCTTGAATAGTAGCATCGGTAGGGGATGGTGTAAGCACCATCAAATATGTATGCCTCGCTCGGCAGCTTGTCAAAGTCCAGAAGACCCCTTGGTGTGTGAATGTCCATTGACCAGCCGCCGTAGCAGACAGCGTCTTCGAACTGACGGTTGGCAAGAATATCATTTTCGTTCAGAATGTAATCGCCGACCAAACGACGGCTTTCCCGCATGCCCGGCAGCATGCCAACCCACTCAAGATCGTAGTTCTCCGCTCCGTGTTCGCCGCCGTTTTTGATATGATCCCAAATGCCATATACACAGGCAGCCAATTCGTCGCGGATTTGCTCGTATTCGTCAATAATATCATCGGATTCTCCGCTCAATTCGATCCACCAGTAGCCGGTATCAATGGTAGCAGAGCCGTAAGAAGTGATGTTCAGCAGCGCCTTGTCGGCTGTGCTTTCCTGTTGTTGGCTCAGCTTGGCATGGGTACGGTGTTTCAGCTGTTCTTCTGTGAAGGTATATGCAAAGCCGGGACGTTGAAAACGGATGGAAGTACCGCGGTCGACGGCTTTGAACAGAAGCGTATTTCCCATTCGGTCGTTGTTTGGCTGCTCCGGGGCGTGGGGTTCGTCAAATTCAGCTTTGGCTTCGCTGCCGATGCGGTATTCTGCGCCGGCAAGGTAGCCGAGGGTAGCATTTCCGGTTGCATCTACAAAAATTTTGGCATGGAAGGTGAAGCGTGTTTCCGTTGTCTGCTGATAAGCGGTGATGCTTTGGATCGTGTTATTTTCTACAATGCAGTCGTCCATTGCCGTGTTCAGATAAAAGGTGAGGTTCTTTTGTTCTCTGACCTTTTGGTACAGAACCATGTCCCAAATGCTGAAGTTAAAGTAATCATTGCGGGATTTATTCTCAAGCATAAGCTCATACAGAATGCCGGTTTCCTCCAGCAAAGGCTTTTCCATGTTGGAAGATGCACCGCAGACATGCATTCTGATTTCACCGGAAGCATTTCCGCCAAAGACCGGACGTGCATGGACGATCGCCACGTTTGCGCCGTGTCTTGCTGCGGCAATGGCGGCACAAATGCCGGAAAGACCGCCGCCGACAACTACGACATCATAGGTAAATTCTTTTGTTTTGACATTTCTTCTCATGGGTGCCGCTCCTGTTGAAAATTATATATTTATATTATATAATAACAAAAGACGGTTATAAATAAGTGTAATTATAAGTTTTTTATAAAATATGAAAGGTAGCATATATGCTGACACGCTATGAGCTTGCACGAAAAGAAAAATTTGATATTGAAAATGGAAGACATCGCTTTGATAGCTTGTTTATCACTTTGACCGGGGAATATGAATACGCAGTCGGTAAGGTTACAAGGCGGATCCTGCCGTATCAACCTGTGGTGTTCAAAAAGGGAACGACGTTTCAGAAAAGGATCATAAGACCGATTGAATACCTTATCATCAGTCCTGCGGTTTTTTTGTATGAGGGAGAGTGGTGGCTCACCTATGACGAAAATGACCGTCTGCGGCTTAAAAGCTCAGTGGATCATTTGAAAAACGCAATATTGCAAGGTGGATCAGAAAAGGTGATCGAGCATTTCTTCAATGATATTCTCCTGACAGCAAAGACAGAGGCAACGGCAGTGTGTGATAATTCGCTGCGCCGCATTTACGAATACATGACGCAGCATTTTGAGGAAGAGCTATCTCTGGCTTATTTGGCAGAGATATATGGATATTCAGTGCAGACACTGATCGTTAATTTTAAGAAGCATTACGGGAAAACACCCATGAAATACATCACGGATTTGCGGATCAGCAAAGCAAAGGAGCTGTTGTTGAACACAACTGCTTCGGTAGCGCAGGTCGCTGAGATGTGCGGTTATGAAAATGTATACTACTTTAGCAATACCTTCAAAAAGGAAACGGGTATTTCACCGCTGAAATTCCGTCAAGGGTATTTGCTTTGAAAAAAGCCCACTTATGCTGTCATAAGTGGGCTTTTAAGTCGTGTTTTCAGGTGCCGTTTCCGCGCAGCTCGATGATCTGGTCACGAAGCAATGCGGCGTATTCGTATTCCATCATGCGGGCAGCTTCCTTCATCTGCTTTTCCAGACGGGCGATCTCTTTTTCCTTCTCTGCCTTGGTCATCTTGATGCCGCTGCGACCCTTGCGCTCGGCGGTGGGGGAGGATATTTCGATCAGATCCCGGACAGATTTGATGACCGTCTTGGGAACGATACCGTTTGCCACATTGTAGGCATTCTGGATCTCGCGACGGCGGGCTGTCTCGTCCATGGCGGCACGCATGGAGGGGGTGATGTTGTCGGCGTACATGATGACCTTGCCGTCGGCATTACGGGCGGCACGTCCGATGGTCTGGATCAGGCTGGTTTCACTTCGCAGGAAGCCCTCCTTGTCCGCATCGAGGATGGCAACAAGGCTGACCTCCCGTAGATCAAGACCCTCACGCAGGAGGTT